>JAFDCT010000239.1 GCA_019312695.1 Deltaproteobacteria bacterium
CTCTGCTATTTTAAACCTGGCATTCCATTGTTGCTTTTAGATAGAACCTCTTTAAAGTATTAATATCTTGGAGTTCTTTCCATGTTTATGAGGTAATCACTTTTTAGTTAATTAACAAAAAAATAACAATCATTCTTCAAGAGTATTTTTAGAATATTATTTTATTAGGGTGTAGTGGAAATTTACTTCTTTTGTTGTATTTGTTTTTAGTCGGCTTCAACAATTTATTAATTATACAAATTATAACCCATGTCAGAAAATCTTTACTGTAATCTTCATGTTAAGAAAATCCATATATCACTTATGTGTAAGGTCAAACCCGAATAATAAAGTGATGAGAATTGGGACCCAACCAATCTCATATCCGTTGTATTCGCTTAGTGCTAATCCGCATGAATTTATGCGCGAAGTTTAAAAAGCGAAGCTGTCAAAGAGCTGTCAAAAAAACTTCACATCCCTTGCCATAATAGAAACTCTTGCAGGACAAATTTTGGATTGACTAAAACAGCAGGACCAGGACATCTTGACTTGCAATACAAAAAGCCAGCAGAAACTATGGATCTAATTTCTGCTTTGTAATAAAACGCTTGGAAAAAGTATTAGACGTCCTGAGAAGTTGTTAGGCTTAAAAGATACAATGTGACGCTGAAGCCAATAATGACGAGCAGAAATTTTAGCCAAAAAGGCTGCACAACAAAAACTGAAATCGAGATAGACAACCAAATCAATCCAATTGCAGTTATTTTGGCCCGCAATGGGATGCCTTGTCCATTAAGATAAACATGGATCATTGGGCCTAATTTCCGGTGATTTAGTAACCAATTGTGAAAACGTTCTGAACTTCGGGCAAAACAGGCCGCTGCAAGTAGCAGAAGTGGAACCGTCGGCACCAGTGGCAGAAATATACCCAGTATTGCTAATCCCGTTGCACAAAATCCTACAACCAGTAAACCATTACGAAAAAAATGGTTATTGATCTTTCCTTTTACTTTCATAATGTCTAGCCACAATAGATACTATTAACAACCAGGATTGAACATATGCTGTGCCGAGGCAATGCTGATATAAGAACATGCTTTCCTGTTTAGATAAAGTAAAGCCTGATACGTTACTATTTCATTTAAATAACTGGGGATGCTTTTTGGCAAATATTGTTGGATCAGCTTTATTAAGTGCGACAAGATACTCTGAATTTATACTACCCAATTCCTCTTTTTGTTTATTGATTTCGCCTAGTGTCCATTCCTGTAATGATATTTCTTCTGCCAACTCAATTGACGACTTAACGAACTTATCTGTAAGGGGCTTTAGTTTTGAATCATTTTCACTCATTTTATTTATGTCTGATGCTATACGTTGTAACGATTTAATCATTGAACCCCGCTGCGTTTTTGGTGCGCCCTTAGCAGCAGTTATAATTGCAACTCTAGCATCTTCTTCTTTAGTCAATGCATAAACTCTGACAGCGTTAGAGAAGTATTGATTTATTCGTTTTGCACGTGATTTCCCCCTAATGATGTGTACAGCAAACAGTCCCAATAGTGTTGCTCCTATTAAGTTGATTACAAAATTCATACAGATTATTTACCCTCAATTGTTTCTTAATATTTAGATGAAATCTATATCCCTGCTACTAAAGTATTTCTACTAGGTAACGAATTGTTTTTCTAATTGAAACGATATTCTGTATTTCGTGAAAAAGTTCTGTTGAATATAGATTATCATAATTTTACCTTCTTATATTCGAGAATAGAATTAAAGAGTTTAGGGGACATGTTAACTTATGAGTTATAAATCTCCAGATTTAAAAGCCATGTTGTGGGTCCTTTATATATAATAAGGCAAAGTGTTTTTTTGTAATTTGGAATTATAGAAAAAGGATATGATTAACTTCATACCAGCCCCTGGTCCAGCATGGCGTTTACCACTTTGACAAAGCCGGCAATGTTGGCCCCGGCTACATAGCTGCCTGGTTCACCATATTCTTCCGCTGCATTCAGGCAGGTCTGATGAATTGACTGCATGATGATTTTCAGGCGGCTATTTACTTCCTCAGCCGGCCAGTTCAAGCGCATGGAGTTCTGGGCCATTTCCAGGCCGGATACGGCAACACCACCTGCATTAGCTGCTTTGGAAGGACCGTAAAGAATATTGCTGTCGCTGAATATGTCCAGAGCCTCAGGAGTTGCAGGCATGTTGGCCCCTTCACAAACAAGCTGGACGCCGTTGTTGATCATATTCCGGGCATCCTGCTGCTGGACCTCGTTTTCAAAAGCACATGGAAAAGCACAGTCAGCCTTGTGGTTCCAGAGAGGGTTATGATCCAGTCCAGGATCGGCCTGGAAATAGGAGGTTTCAGGATATTTTTCTGCATACTGCTCAATACGGCCGCGTTTAATATTTTTGAGATATTTGACAAATTCAAGCTTATCAGCGTCAAGACCTTGGGCGTCATAAACATAACCGGAGGAATCTGAAAGGGTAACCACCCTGCCTCCCAGGTGCAGTATTTTCTCTGAGGTATACTGGGCAACATTGCCGCTGCCTGAGACAAGGCAGGTTCTACCCTCCAGGTTTTGATTGCGGGTTTTTAGCATTTCACTGGCAAAATAGACGCAGCCATAACCGGTTGCCTCGGGCCTGACCAGACTGCCGCCCCAGTTGAGACTTTTACCGGTCAGCACCCCGGTGAACTCATTTTTCAGCTTTTTGTACATGCCAAAAAGGTAGCCGATCTCCCTGGTGCCGACCCCGATGTCACCAGCCGGAATGTCTGTGTGGGGGCCAATGTGCCGGAACAGTTCGGCCATGAAACTCTGGCAAAAACGCATGATCTCATGATCGGACCGGCCCTTGGGATTAAAATCAGAACCACCTTTGGCACCGCCCATTCCCAGGGTTGTGAGGCTGTTTTTGAAGACCTGCTCAAAAGCAAGGAATTTCATGATGCTCAATTTTACCGAGGGATGAAAACGCAGGCCGCCCTTGAATGGTCCGATGGCGCTGTTCATTTCTACCCTGAAGCCCCGGTTGACATGGACCTGGCCCTCATCGTCCATCCACGGCACCCGAAAAATTATAACGCGTTCAGGCTCCACTATTCTTTCCAGCACAGCTGCCCTGCGGTATTCCGGATAACGGTCCAGGACAGGTTTTACCGATCCCAGCACCTCCTCGACAGCCTGTTTGAATTCTATCTCCCCGGGGTCCTTTTCCTTGATATTTTTTAGTATCTCGTCCATGTATCCTGCTCCTGTTCTCTTGCGAAGGTGGTGGTAAAAGATTACTTATCTTCTAGCATGATGCATTGTGAGGTCCCGCTGTCTACCTTGATGATGAGGTTTTTCCTGAGACGGACATGTCTGACATGCTTTGTCTCATTGGCTGCCGGCAGGGCAGCAAGCCATTGCCAGTTAAAAAAATCCGCCAGATTCGGGTCATTTTCAGTCACGGTTATGTATTTGATACCCATGGCGGTTATGTTGTGAAAGAAATGAGTGCCCTGGGAGTCTTCGGCCGAGAGCTGATCATTGCGCAGCTCAATCATTGCCCCTACGCTGGATATATCCTCCCAGCGAACAGGGATGCCCAGCCATGGATCTGCGGAGCCCCATCTGCCGGGGCCGATCAGCAGGTATGGCTGCTGCGCTTTACTGAGCCTTGCATTGTGGCGGCTTATTTCCCGGGCTATGTTTTTTGTCTCACTGGCATTGAATGCTTCAGGTTTTACGTAGACAATATCAGCAATTTTATCATAAACACCATGCCCCAGGGGTTTGCTGGAATAACAGAACGCCCGGTCGATCTCGGTCTGGTCTATAGTCACATCATACTGGTCCTCGTCAACTGCCATGGGCCGGATCTGCAGGAAATGAAAACGGTCCTTTTCATTTTTGAAACCAAGGTCAACGGCAAATTCGATTTGAATATCACAGCTCATACCCTTATAGCCCAGGTCCAGAAGATCCTGCAGCAGGTCAGCCAGGGGGAGCATACGGTGTTTCAGGATATTGGCAAAGGTGACTAACTTCGGGCCTTTACCAAGACTGTCCCGGACGGCATGCTCCTCAGGCGAATAAGTGCTCACTACAGCCTGGACAGAGGGGTCATTTTTCGCTTCATATATTTCCCGTTTCACGAGGTTGGAATGACGAAAATTCAGCTCTTCTGGATTTCCTTTGAAGCGCAGGGCATAAAAGGTCTGCTGCGAACTGGACAGCATATCGTCAATGTTTGTGAATTGTGGCAGATTTTCCGGATAGCGGGGAGAGAAAAGAAGGCTTTTTCCCCCCTCGACTACTGTTTTGCCAAATCCCAGGGCAATCTGGGCAATGCCGTCAGCCGCCTTCATCTTACCCACAGGGTAGTAATTATAGGATTTTGCCATGCCGGAAATTGCCGGATAGAAATACTCGCCATAAACTTTGCCGGCCAGAATCTGAATGATGACAGCCATGGAGTCAGGGCTGGTAGAATGCTTTTCTGTTTCAGTATAGAAGGCGCGCGGACCGGCGTAAAAGGTGGAGGCATAAACAAGTTTTACCGCCTTGCTTAAATGCTGCAGACGTATTGCATGGGCAGCGTTGTTAGGCAGCATATAGGTTTCAAAAAGTCCTGCCAGGGGTCTATACAGGGCGTCTTCAAGAAGGCTTGAGGAACGAACACTCAAAGGTTCATGTACCTGCTGCAGAAAGGCACTGAGCTGTTTTTCAAGCCATTCCGGCATCGTCGCTTCAAGAAAGATGGCTGCTATTTCAGCATCACTTTTATGGCCAAAATCAGCAGAAATATTATTGGCCTGCATAAAGGCATGAAATCCTTCTGTCGTGATGACAAGGGTAGGGGGTATGACAATATCAACCTGGGGATATTTTTGCTGCAGCCAGTCATGTTTTTTTAACTGGGAAGCCATAAATGCAAGCCCCAGTGCCTTGCCCCCCATTGAACCGTGCCCAATCTTGACGAGCTGCATGACGTCGGCATCAAAATCGAGCTCGGCAAAATTCGCGACAATGCCCTGTTCCCTCACCCGGCGCAGGGCATGTATCTGCATTATAATGCCTTGGCGCAGGGTTTCAGCTGTTTTGAATCTCTTGAGGTGGTTTTTATGCAGCAGGGATGCCAGCCCTATCTCGGAGCGGGCCATGACCCAGTTTGAGAAGTGGTTGTTCCGGGCATGGTATAAAAGACATTCACCAGGGATGGTTGCCAGTTTTTTTTCAAAGCTGTGCAGATTGGCGGCCCGGTCAATTTGTCTGCCATCCGGCAGGCAGAAGACAAAATCCCCGAATCCGAGATGCTCCAGAAAGAACCGGTGGATCTCCTCAGCCAGGGTATCAGAGTTTTTATTGATAAAACTTGCAGGAATAGATGCGGCCTTTTTCGCATTGGAGGATTCTGAGCTGATAAGGAGCAGGGGCATATCAGGTATTTCTCTCCGGATGTGACTGAGCAGCTCGACTCCGGCCGCATCGTTGAGGCTCGATTCTTTTGGAAACCGGGTATCGGCAATGATGCCGAAAACAAACTTTTTATATTCACCATAAAACCGCATAGCCTCTTCATAATTTTCAGCCACCAGGATCTTGGGCCGGGCCCTCATTTTCAAAAGCCTGTGTTCTTCATTGAGGCTTTCATTCATGATCGCCTGAGTCTGGGCCACCACTTCCCTGTAAAGCAGCGGCAGAAAAAAGGATTTAAAGAGCGGTGAATCTTCTACCAGGATGAGGACTCGCACCATTGCCAGGGAAGTATCCCATTCAACATTTTGATGATCCTCAAGGTTTTTTATCAGGGCCAGAAGCAGGGCAGGATCTGCCGACCAGATATAAAAGTTGTCGATGCCGGTTCTCTTTTCCCTTTCTAAATAGGGGGAAAGAGCTTTCATATTATGGGCTAGGAGAATAACCGGCAGATGGGGGCAGATCTCCTTAATCTTGAGCCCAAGGGTATTGCAGTCCATTTCACCAACCTGGGTTAGGGTAATGACCAGGTCGAATTTTTTGTAGCGCACCAGCTCCAGGGCTTCATCAGCAACTGCAACACTCGTCAAACGCGGCGGTTTGCTTAGGTTCAGGCCCCTGTATTCATTAATGATGCGGGTTGAGAGGCTGGTGTCCTCCTCCATGATAAAAGCATCGTAAGGACTCAGGACCAGGAGAATCTCATGGATCTTATGCGCCATGAGCTCATGAAAGACTTTGAAATTGCTGTCCAGGTCATCTTTCCATAAGCTAATATCAGGCTTCATATACTTTCACGATTTTGGCAATATACAAGGATATCTGTCTCAGACTTCCTCTTCTTCCTCGGGAATGATAGAACGCGGCAGGCTGTTCAGGTCAAATTTTTCAGCCGCCTCGATACCTGCCTGCAGGGCCTTGCTGTTTATCTTCAAAGTTTCTCGGGGTACCCGGGTTGCCAGGGCGGACATGATACTTTTGTGGGACACCAGAGGGCAGAAATGTCCCAGGGCGCCTAAGGCCACCATATTTGCCACAAAATCTTTTCCTGCAATCTCTCGGGCAATTTCGGTAAAAGGCAGTGATACAGCCCGGCTGGTCGGGACCTGGTCAACGAGCCCGGTATCAACCAGCAGCAGGCCGTTGGGTTTAAAGTCAAAACAGTAGGCATCACAGGACGCCTGGTTCAGGGCCAGCATCATGTCGAGCTGTATAGCTTTGGGGTAGTCAATCTGCGTGCTGCTGATGACCACCTCTGCTTTGCAGCGGCCACCGCGGGCCTCAGGACCGTAACTTTGTGTTTGGCTCACATTGTAGCCTTCAAAAATGCCGACTGCTTCAGCAAGAATTATGGAAGCCAGAATAATTCCCTGACCGCCTGAACCGCACAGCCGTATCTCGAAACGTTCAACGTCCATATCTTCAGTTCCTTTTGGCCCTTTTTCTGATCTTACTGTATTCCTCGATGTAATTTGGTTTATCCTCATCTGCAAGGATACCTATGGTGAACTTGTCATGCAGTGAATCCGGAGGCATGCTGGTCCCTTCGTCTCTGGATACGGCATGATCTTTAAACCAGTTGAGCATGGTAACCGGGTCAGCCATCTTGTTGCGCCGGCCGAATTGGACATGGCAGTTTGACATGATCTCTACAACGGAGAAGCCTTTATTCCTGATAGCTTTCTCTATGAGTTTGTCCAGCTGTGCGGCATGGTAAACTGTCCCTCGGGCCACAAAACTTGCCCCGGCCGCCACTGCAAGCTCAGCAATGGAAAAGGCATGTTCGATATTGGAAAATATCGAAGTGGTAGACTGGGCTCCATAGGGAGTGGTTGGCGAGGCCTGGCCTCCTGTCATGCCGTATATCTGGTTATTGATGATGATAGCGGTAAGGTCAAGGTTACGCCTGGCGGCGTGGATGAAATGGTTGCCGCCGATTGCCGTGGCATCACCGTCTCCCATCACCGTAATAACAAAAAGGGAGGGCCTGGCAAGTTTTATGCCCGTGGCAATGGTCAGGGCCCTACCATGGGTGGTATGCAGCGTATTGAAATCAACATAGGTAGGCATGCGGCCGGAGCAACCTATACCGGCGGCCAAAACTATATCATCCTTTTTCAGTTTCAGCCGTTCTATGGCGCGGATAAAGGCGCCGAGGATAATGCCGTTGCCGCAACCTGAACACCAGACATGGGGAAATTTTTTATGGTGCCGCAGATATTTATGGCGCAGTTCGGTCATGCCTGCAATCATGGTTTATCTCCATTTATGCTTTCACGCCTGGTTTTCCTGTCATGTCAGCATACCTTAGACTTTCTGGATCTCTTCAAATATCTCCATGGGAGTGATCAACTTGCCGTCAATACGATTGTACTTGAAGACCTCGGTAAGGCCGGTATTAACCCTTTTCACCTCCCGGCTCATCTGTCCCATGTTCATTTCAGGAATAATGACAGCTTTGCACTGGCGCATGACATTCACCACTGTATTTTTGGGAAAAGGGAAAAGAGTAACGAGCTGAATGAGTCCTGCCTTTATGCCCTGCGACCGGGCCATGGCTACCGCTCTGCGGGCTGAGCGGGCCACCGAACCATAAGCGATAACAACGATTTCAGCATCTTCAATATGGAGTTTTTTGGTGATCTGGATTTCAAAAAATCCATTGGTAATTTTTCTGAACTGTCGTTTGATAAAGGCCTCAATTTCATCCTGTTTTTCAGTAGGGAATCCCTGGGTATCATGCACTAGGCCGGTAACATGATGGCGGTAACCGTCTCCCATAGCTGACATTGGCGGCACGCCGCGGCTGTTGTCTTCATAAGGCTTGTACCACTCCGGCGGCACATTGGGAACAATCCGGTCAACCACTTCTATGGAATCAGTGGAGGGGATCGTGAATGTTTCCCGGGAATGGGCCACCACCTCGTCGGACAGCACTACCACCGGCACTCTATACTTCTCCGAAAGATTGAAGGCGGTTATGATTATGGAAAAACATTCGCTCACTGAAGATACTGAAAGAACTATGACAGGGTGGTCTCCATGGGTACCCCATCGGGCCTGGAGGACGTCGCCCTGAGCCGGGCTGGTCGGCAATCCGGTACTGGGGCCGCCGCGCATGACATTGACAACCACACATGGCACTTCAGTCATGCAAGCATAACCGAGATTTTCCTGCATAAGAGAAAACCCTGGACCGCTGGTGGCAGTCATGCTTTTCACCCCGGCCAGCGAGGCCCCGATCACTGCTCCTAAACTGGCTATTTCATCCTCCATCTGGATAAAGGTGCCGTCAACTTGGGGCAGCCGGTAAGACATGCGTTCGCTGATCTCGGAGGCAGGGGTAATGGGATAGCCGGCAAAAAAACGGCAGCCGGCAGCAATGGCACCTTCGGCCATGGCTTCATTGCCCTGCAGCAGTAATTTTTTGCCGTTCAGCTCATGGGACATTTTACTTTTTTCTCCTGTCAGAATAACGTTCATGGATGGAAAGGGCAAAATCAGGACAGTGATATTCACAGAACCTGCAGCCGGTGCAGGCGTCAGGATCTATTATGACCGGCATGCCGCTGTCACTTTTTCCGAAAACATTTGCCGGACAAAAAGCAATACAGATGGAGCAGGCCTTGCACCAGTCTGCAAAAATTTTCTGCACAAAAAGTTTTTTCCCTTCCTTTTCCAGTTTTTGTCTTACTTTCCAGTAATTGTCAGGAGGATTTGCGGGATCCGGTATGGTGCTTTTTTTTGATTTTGATTTGGACATAGAAAAACCTGTTAGGAAAAAAGTAGCTTTACGTACGTTGGAAATAGACCCTATTGAATCTTATCGGAATCATTGGATTTTGTCGATGGTTTTTCAGTAAACGGCTGATCCGGAAAAGTGCCGCATAAAATTTTTTAAGTTTCCGATTTTGCTGCAGTATGGTATGGGGCACTGGATAAATAGGGGGGAAGATATTATTGTAAGTACCTGATATGGAGGAAATTTCTATGCCTGCAAAAAGTTATAAGCTGGTCTATGACGAATATGGTAACACCAAAGAGATCAAGGTACACACCCGTGGTGTAGGCGTACATGGCAATAATTATGTCAACAAGGGCACAGCCTTTTCCGAGACTGAAAGACATGATCTCGGCATGGACGGCAGCCTGCCGCCGGCTGTCAGACCCCTCCAGCAGCAGGTTAAAAACAGCCTTCAGAAGGTCCTGAAAAAAGAAGACGACATTGAACGCTACATCTACATGCGTTCTCTGTTTGACCGGAATGTAACCCTGGCCCATGCCGTTATTGCTACTGATATCCCCCGGTTCATGGAAATAATATATACCCCCACGGTAGGACTTGCCTGCCAGCAGTATTCTTCCATGTTCCGCTCCGCCAACGGGGTTCATATCTACCCGGGAAATATTGACAATGCGGAGGAAATTCTCCGCCGCTACGGGCACCGAGACATCCGGGTTGCTGTGGTGACCGACAACCAGGGTATTCTTGGTATTGGTGACCAGGGTGCGGGGGGCATTGCAATCTGTCTTGGCAAACTTATGCTTTATACCCAGGGGGCCGGTATCGCTCCCTGGCACTGCCTGCCGATATCGCTTGATGTGGGCACCAACAATGAGGAACTGCTGGATAATCAGGAATACCTGGGCTGGCGCCATCGCAGATTGACCGGCGCCGAGTATGTCAGATTCATGCAACAGTTTGCCAAGGCCTTTAAGGCAGTTTTTCCTCATGCCCTCTGCCAGTGGGAAGATTTATCCAAACAGGATGCGTTTGCGGTGCGAGATGCCTACCTGCATGACCTGATTTCATTCAATGATGATATCCAGGGTACCGGTGCCGTTACCCTGGCAGCTATTTTTGCGGCCATGAAGATTAAAGGCGAAAAGATCAAAGACCAGGTGTATCTTGTCCATGGTGCCGGCGCAGGGGGGATC
>JAFDCT010000240.1 GCA_019312695.1 Deltaproteobacteria bacterium
CGATGAAGATCACTATGACCTGGAAAAACTGAAAGACAGGATTCTGGAATATCTGAGCGTCAGAAAGCTGACGGAGAAGAAGAAGGGCCCCATTCTCTGCTTTGTCGGTCCGCCGGGAGTTGGTAAAACCTCGCTGGGTCAATCCATTGCCCGCTCCATGGGCAGAAAATTTGTCCGTATCTCTTTGGGCGGTGTTCGTGACGAGGCTGAGATCAGGGGGCACAGAAGAACCTATATCGGTGCCCTGCCGGGGCGTATTATCCAGAGTTTGCGCAAGGCCGGTTCAAACAATCCTCTGTTCATGCTGGACGAGATAGACAAACTGGGTATGGATTTCAGGGGTGATCCATCTTCAGCTCTGCTGGAGGTCCTTGACCCGGAGCAGAATTTCTCTTTTGCCGATCATTACCTGGAAATCCCTTTTGATCTCTCAAAGGTAATGTTCATCACCACGGCTAACATACTTGATACCATACCCGGACCGCTACGCGACAGGATGGAAGTCATCGATCTGCCGGGTTATACAGAAGATGAAAAGGTGATGATTGCCAAGGAGCATCTGCTGGAAAAACAGCTCGAAGCCCATGGCTTGACAGTTGACGACCTCGAACTTACCGAAAACGCTATCCGGTCTATTATCCGTTCATATACAAGGGAGTCCGGCGTCCGTAATATTGAAAGGGAGTTGGCAGCTGTCTGCCGTGGTGTGGCCAAGGACATTGTATCCGGTAAATCCGGCAAAACCGTAGTGGATTCCAAGGCTTTGCAGGAATATCTCGGCACCATACGCTTTTTCCCCGAGAGCATGGCCCGGACTTGGGGCCCCGGACTTGCAACCGGGTTGGCCTGGACACCGGTTGGGGGTGACATCCTTTTTATAGAAGCAGCAAAGATGCCTGGCAGGGGAGGATTGGCACTCACCGGTAAGCTGGGGGAAGTAATGAAAGAATCAGCCACTGCCGCAATGACCTATCTGCGTTCCAATGCTAAACAATTCGGCATTGCTGATTCGGTTTTTTCAGAAACAGATACCCACATCCATGTCCCGGAAGGAGCAATTGCCAAGGACGGACCTTCGGCAGGTGTAGCCATGGTTGTTTCGCTTGCTTCACTCTATAGCGGACGGCCGGTAAGCAAAACAGCTGCCATGACAGGTGAGATCACCCTGCGAGGCGATGTGCTGCCGGTCGGCGGTATAAAGGAAAAAGTTATCGCAGCAGTGCGGGCCGGCATAAAGGATATTATTCTACCCCATCTCAATGAAAAGGATGTTATTGAGCTGCCTGACAATGTGAAGGAAGGAATAAAATTCCACCTGGTCCAGGGGATAGATGAGGCGCTGGATATCGCCTTGGAACAGAAGGGGAATTTTTGACAGTAACCGTTTCGATATCATATAAATTCAAGCACCACGCGTTAAATAATGTCAAGCGGACAGCCCGAACGTTTTCAAGAGCCCTTTAGGGTCGCCTTTTGCATAGCGTTTTCGGTGTCATCATCCGTTCGGCATGGGAGACCATGGCCGAACCGACTCTTCCTTGAAACCGCAACACATATAACAATTCACGTATCCGGCTTACTTCAATCCGTGACGATAACAATCAGACAGTGCTTATTATTACAAGTTTCTTGATGTTTTTTTACCATCAGTGTTGATGGGCTGCGCATCCCTCGGCCTTGATGCTTTTGGCTGTAATGGACTGGGTCGTGGTAAAGGAGATGCAGTTTTTGTACACCATGTGATGCGGGAAATAGCTTTTTTTTGCCTGACGCATACCGGGAATGCCGAGATCCTGTTCGCGGTTGACATTTTCAAAATCTGAAAGCCCGTGTTTTGAAAACCATTGATTGATTAGCTGGCCAAGACCCTGTATATCTCCCATGGCCTTTTCAAAATGCCAGACTGCCGTGCCCGGATGCAATTCCTCTGCTATGGCATAGGCCTGAATTGTTCCGTCGATCCTGATCGCCCCGCCGATAAGCCCGAATTCAGCAAAATGAGCAAATGCTTCGGCAACGGCATTGGCTTCATTGCATAAACCCGGATTGCGGCCGCAGTCCCTATTATGGCACCAGTTTTCCTGCATGGTTTCGCATTCGGCAATGAGTTCCCGGGTAATGGGTACATATTCACAGGTATGACTGCTGAGGCATTGTTTGATATGATTCCGTTTCTTGGCATAACGCCTTCCGGCAAGGTCAGCCAGGTCTTTTACATGGTAGACATAATCTGCATTATCACGGTCGCCGCTCACCACAAAGCCGGAACCAGGTAAATCAGCTGCAGCCTGATCCGGGATACGGACAGCTCCCATTACCATATCTTTAAAGGCGGTAAGGACAGCCGGAATAGTTATTGTTCCCACCGGGGGTCCAAAAAGTATGTATTTATCTTTTTCCAGGGCTGCCTTGACAAGAAAGATAAGAGAATTATCTATTTCAGAGAAGAAGACGGGCCTGGAAGGCTGCCAAATAAAAAGGTTGGTAAAGGTATGCTCTGATATTTCAGGCGGATGTTTGTTCAGGTATCCTGAAACAAAATTTCTGTCAGCCAGGGTCAATGGATGGATGGCAGGCATGTGTATGTGTATAAAAAGGAAAACGATTTATATTTAAAACTGCTCACCTTTAATATTTTTAATTAACTGGGCAATTTCAAGCCCCAGTGTTACGCACTGTTTACCCTCAAGACAGGCTTCGGCGTCAGGTCTATCGAGGAAGTGCTTTAATTCGTGATTATCTTTTTTCAGGTCAACTGTCCAGGCCCTCTGATGTTTGTCATAAGCAACCGTCAGATCAACGCCGCATTCACCGATCTCAGGGTGCATCTGCCTGATTTTATCACATAGAATCTTTTTATCTATCATAGCCTTAACCTCCCTGCGTAGATTTTTTTTGGTGTGGATGTTTCAGTATATAACAAAAAAATTATCATAAATAGATAATACATCATGAAATATTCCGGTAGTTTTAATTGTTCAGCTATTGTATTAGTATGCAGTTTTTTGGTCGCATTCCCGCCAGTATAAATGGCCGATGAATTTTAGGTAATATTTAAAGCGGTTGTAAGCCTTTTTTGCAAAGAGATGAAAGTAGTTTTAGCTAAAAATGCCGGTTTTTGCATGGGTGTCAGACGAGCTGTGGAGACTACCCTGGAAGTGATCCGGAAGGAAGACACAGGAGTCTCAACCTTTGGTCCCCTGATCCATAATCCCCAGGTTCTCGAGCTGCTGAAGGAACGTGGCGTCAGGGTGCTTAAGGAAATCCCTGAAAAAGAGTCCGGCACGGTTATTATCCGGGCCCATGGCGTTCCCCCTGTTCACAAGGAAAATCTCCGGCTGGCAGGTGCCCGGGTTAAGGATGCTACCTGTCCCCATGTGGTGAAAGTCCAGGTAATTATCAAGAAGTATCGCAAACAGGGATATGCAACCGTCATAATTGGCGACAGGAATCATGCTGAAGTTGAAGGACTGATGGGTTTTGCCGGGAACTTGGGCCATGTTGTAAGCAACCGGGAGGATGTCAATAACCTGCAGCTTGAATCACCATTTATAATAGTAAGCCAGACAACCCAGGACGAGACGATCTTTGAAGAACTGAGCCGGTTGATCCTAAAACGTTTTCCAGGAGGCAGGGTCTTTAACACCATTTGTGATGCCACCCACAAGCGCCAGGAAGAGGTCAGGAGCCTCTGTAAGGATGTTGAGGCAATGGTAGTGGTTGGCGGCAAGGGCAGTGCCAATACAAAACGGTTGGCCGAGATCGCCGAGGATATGGGCTGTCCTGTTTTTCTTATTGAAACTGAAGATGAACTTGACCTAGATGAGGTAGCAAAATATGAATGTGTCGGTGTGACGGCAGGGGCCTCAACACCTACCTGGATGATCAGCAGGGTTGTCAGGATACTGGAGGCCATCCCCGGCAAGGGAGAGAGTCAGCTGAAACAGTTTGGCTCCAAACTGCTCTGGCTGCTGCTGGCCACGAATATCTATGTCAGCATTGCCGGCGGAGCACTAACCTATGCAGCAAGCAGGCTTCAGAATATAGAACCGAACCTGAGCCATTTTCTTATCTCTGTATTCTACCTTTTTGCCATGCACAACCTGAATCGCTTTACCGAACGGAAACAGCAAAAATTCAATGATCCGCTGCTGGCACTTTTTTATGAAAAGTATCGCTGGCCCGTTCTTGTCATTTCTGCCCTGTCACTGGCCCTGGCCCTGACACTGGTCTCAGAACACGGGCTAGAACCATTTTTGCTCCTGACGGGCATGATTATCTTCGGGATTTTTTATTCCGTACGGATTATTCCCAAGGCCCTCAGTACGACCATAAAGGTAAGGGGACTGAAAGAGATTCCGGGCTCAAAAACCTTCCTGGTGGCTGTTGCCTGGGCCTTTGTCACCACTCTTGTCCCAGCCTGGAACAACTCTCATATGCCTGATTTGACTACCGTTACAGTGCTGTTTTTTATTCTGCTTCTGGTTTTTGTCAGAAGTGCCCTTTTTGATGTTTTTGAGGTGCAGGGGGACAGGATTGTGGGCAAGGAAACGCTGCCGGTCTGTATCGGTGAGAACAAAACACTTTTTATTTTGCATATCCTGATGGGGTTACTGGTTGTCTTATTACTGCTTATGCCTCCATTGGGTTACATGTCAATGAAGGCATTCTGGTTGCTTCCCGGCATATTGTATATTATTGCTCTGGCCAAATTATACAGCACGGGCAGGATTGTCCAGGGGCCCAGGCTGGAGTTCAGTCTGGAAACAGTTTTTTATCTGATGGCCGGACTTACCTGGCTGGCAACTGCATAAACAAGAGTATGACAAAATTATCACCAGGGAATTATATTCCTGAGCATAACATGGAGTAATGGATGTTGGGTTGGTTCAAGAAAAAGAAAAAGACCGGTGCAGAAGCAGTGCCGGGCACTGGGGTGACTCCTTCGGAAGAAAAACAACCTGCAGGTGCTGATACAGAAAAAACTCCTGCTGAAAATATTTCAGAGACAACGCAGGTAATCAGTAAAGACGATGCAGTGCCTGTTAAGCAGGCCCAGGAGTTGGAGCAGGCAGACCAGAAAGGGCTTTACCAGCGGTTGCAGGAAAGGTTGAAGAAAACAAGGGATTCCTTTGTAAGCAGGGTGGATACCCTGTTTCTCGGCAAGAAAGAGATTGATGCGCAACTTCTGGATGAACTTGAGGAAATATTAATTACAGCAGACCTGGGAGTTAATACAACCATGGACCTGCTCGATGAAATCCGCCAAAAGGTATCCCGCAAAGAGCTCAGTGACCCTCAGGCCATAAAATTCGCCCTGAAAGAGAGGATCCTTTCGTTTTTTGAGGGTTATGATGCGGCCGGGATGCAGCTGCCTGAAACAGGCCCCTTTGTTATCATGGTGGTCGGGGTCAATGGAGTAGGCAAGACAACCACCATTGGAAAGATTGCCTATAAGTTTGCCAGCTCCGGACAGCAGGTTCTGCTCATTGCAGCAGACACCTTCAGGGCGGCAGCCATTGAGCAGTTACATGTCTGGGGTGAGAGGGTAGGTGCGGAGGTGGTGGCCAGAAAGCAGGGGGCGGACCCGTCATCTGTTATTTATGACGGCCTTGATTTTGCAGCGGCAAAAGATTTTGATGTCATTATCATTGATACGGCCGGCCGGCTGCATACAAAGGTAAATCTCATGGAAGAACTGAAAAAGATCAAGCGGGTGGTCAATAAAAAAATTGCGGGAGCACCCCATGAGGTTATGCTTGTCCTGGATGCAACCACAGGCCAGAATAGTATTTCTCAGGCCAGGCTCTTTAACGAGGCCGTGGACCTCACCGGGCTGACCCTGACCAAGCTTGATGGAACTGCCAAGGGAGGTATTGTCGTTAATATCTGCCATGATTTTAATATTCCCATCAGATTTATTGGTATCGGCGAAAAACTTGAGGATCTGCGCGATTTTGACCCGCAGGAATTCATCGAGGCCCTTTTTGTCAATGGTTCTCAACAGTAGATCATTAAGCCGGAGCGGAATTCTCCGGCAAAAGGTTTGATATCCCATGGTATACAGGCGACATGAACAGCCGGGTTGCGGGGGCTGCTTTCTGCTTCTGCTCCTGCTGGTCTTTCTATCAGGCGGGGCACCTCTGTTATTCGAGTTTCTCGGCATGCTCGTCTTTGTTATCCTTTTCCTGCTGTTAATAGGTGTTGCGGGGTTCTGGGCCTTTACCTTTTATATCAGGCGCCAGATAAGCGCCTATGAGAAATCCCAGACCGAAACCCATAACACCTTTGTCTACCTGCTAGTAAATATTCTGGTCAAAATAGCCCAGGTTGACGGCAAGGTTAGCAGGGAAGAGGTCAAAACAATCCGTCATTTCTTTCAGTACAACCTGCGCTACTCACAGAACCAGCTTTACTGGATAAAAGAGCTCATTAAGGAGGCACTGGTATCAACTGAAAGCCTTGATGCACTGCTGCAGGATTTCAGGCAAAAATTCGCCTATGAACCAAGACTGATACTGCTGGAGTTGATCTATCAGGTTCTTTACACCAATGAAGAAGTGTCGCAGGCGGAACTGCAGCTGGCAGTTAATATTGGTAATTATCTGGGAATTTCAGCCTATGATCAGAGATCAATTGCTGCAAAATATCAGGTTCGGTTCAGGACTGCTGCCCAGGCTGAAGAAGTTGCCGAGGAAAAATATTATGCAATTCTCGGCCTGGCGCCGGGAGCAGGTTTTAGTGAGATCAAGGCAGCTTACCGGAAATTGAGCATGCAGTATCATCCTGACAAGGTAGGGCATCTTGGCGAGGAATTTAAAAAGGTGGCTGAAGAGAAGATGAAGGAGATCAACAGCGCCTATGAGTTTCTGAAGAAGAAACAAGGTCAGTAGAGGTAAGTGCCTGGTAACAGTATGCAGCCTGAAAATTCTCATGAAATTTAATTCCCGGTATTTGGGCTGGGCAAAAATTATTGGCCCCTGTTTGAAAGACATGGGTTCTAACATTGGAAAAGATCGGCAATTTTGCTATACAATTATTATCAAAATAGACAACTGCAGCACATGCTGTAAATCTGAAATCACCGGAGGGTAAAATGGCTATTTCAAAAAAAATGAATGAGTTTGCCAGGAGCGCATCCTGGATCCGCAAGATGTTCGAAGAGGGGGCCAGGCTCAAGAAGGAATTTGGTGCTGAAAATGTTTTTGACTTCAGCCTTGGTAATCCTGATCTGCCGCCGCCTCAGGAGTTTCAGAAAACACTGATGCAGCTTGCTGAAAATGACTTGCCCGGTTCCCATGCCTACATGCCTAACGGTGGTTATCCTTTTGTCCGGGAGGCGGTGGCTGCCAGTATTTCAAGGGAACAGGGGATAAAGCTCACCGCCAATGAAATGTTGATGACCTGCGGTGCTGCTGGCGGCCTGAACGTTACCCTGAAATCCTTGCTTGACCCTGGGGATGAGGTGATTATCCTGGCACCGTTTTTTGTCGAATACAAGTTTTATGTTGATAACCATGGAGGAGTCAGCAAGGTCGTTGCGACAGACGAAAATTTTGACCTGGATCCTGAGATCATTGCGGCCGCGGTCAATGAAAAAACCAAGGCTATTATCATTAACAGCCCAAACAATCCGACCGGGCAGATTTACTCGAAAGAATCCCTGGCCGAACTGGGCAGGGTCTTGAGCGAAGCAGGGCATAAATATTCCAGCATAATATATCTGGTCGCTGATGAACCATACAGAAAGATAGTATTTGATAACAATGATGTGCCGAGTATCATGCAGGCCTATCAGAACAGTATCGTGGTGTCCTCCTATTCAAAGGATCTGTCCCTGCCCGGAGAAAGAATCGGTTATATTGCCCTCCATCCTGAAATTGCAGAGAAAGCTCCTTTGATTGAGGCCCTGACCCTGGCAAACCGCATTCTGGGATTTGTCAATGCCCCGGCCCTGATGCAGCGTGTAGTCGCCGAACTGCAAGGGGCATCAGTTGACAACACGATTTATACAAGGAGACGGGAGAAGTTCTGTAAAATTCTTGCTGCCGCCGGCTATGAATTCATGCCTCCCAAAGGGGCATTCTATATATTCCCCAAATCTCCCATAGCCGATGATGCCGAGTTTGTCGGCATGCTGCAGAAACAGAAAATCCTTGCCGTACCAGGCAGGGGCTTTGGATCTCCAGGCTATTTCAGGCTGGCATTCTGTGTTGATGATGCTGTTATTGAGCGGTCGGCGGAAGCATTCAAAAAGGCTATGGCAGGTGTAAAGGAATAAGCAACAGTTTCATTGCATTCCCCAAATATCTTTAATTGGTGGTTTATCGGTAAAATGTTTGTGAATAAGTTTAAATGATTGGATTTTAGCCAAAAAGATTAAATAAATTTGGTATGCTTATTGATTCGCTTGGGCTATAGCTGAGAGAAGGGAAGCGTCAGCAGCCTGCCTGTTTGCTGATAAAGTCGCAGAGTTCGCAGGCCACGCTATCGATCAGTTTTTCATCTTCTCCCTCCACCATGACCCTGATAACCGGCTCTGTTCCGGAGGGGCGCACCAGGATACGCCCGCTTGAGCCAAGGCTTTTTTCCATGGCACTGATCTTTTGTGAAAAGCCGGTAATTTCTTTCAGGGCTACCTTTTTTTCAGTAAGGACATTTTTCAACACCTGGGGAAACGGCTCCATTATCTGGGTCATTTCAGAAAGGGGGCGCTCTTTTTTCTTCATGGCGACAAGAAGCTGCAGGGCCCCAAGTATACCGTCGCCTGTGGTGTTATGCTTCAAAAAGATGAGATGCCCTGACTGTTCACCCCCGAAATTGTATTCATGAAGCAGCATTTCTTCCACGACATAACGATCACCGACCCTGGTCCGCACCAGTTTCCCTCCCAGGCGCTGCATGGCTATTTCCAGGCCAAGGTTGCTCATGACGGTTGCCACCAGTGTCTTTTTTGCCAGCTTCTGCCGCGCGAGCATTTCTTCGGCGCAGATGGCCATTATCTGGTCGCCGTCAACAATTTTGCCCTTTTCGTCTGAGACGATGAGACGGTCACCGTCGCCATCCAGCGCGATGCCGAGGTCTGCACCTTCCTTACGTACCAGGTCAGCCATTACCCCCGGATGGAGTGCGCCGCATTCATGGTTTATATTCTTGCCGTCCGGCTTAATACCAATGCTGGTGACCTTGGCGCCAAGTTCTTCGAAAACATGGGGCGCAACACCATACGTGGCCCCATGGGCACAATCAAGAACAATATGCATGCCATCAAGGGTAAAACGTTTCGGAAAGGTGCTTTTCAGGAATACTATATAGCGCCCCTTTGCATCATCAATGCGGGCCGCCTTGCCGATTTCTTCTGCCACAGGCCGCAGCGACTCCATCTTGTTGGAAAATATGAGATCCTCGATAATGGCTTCTTCTTCATCGGGAAGTTTAAAGCCTTGCCCGGAAAAGATCTTGATGCCATTATCCTGAAAGGGGTTGTGGGATGCTGAAATAACAACGCCGGCATCCGCACGCATGCCGGTTGTAATGAAAGCAATGCCGGGTGTCGGCAGGGGGCCGACCAAGAGCACATTAACACCCATGGAACAGATACCGGAGGCCAGGGCATTTTCAATCATATAACCCGACAGCCTGGTGTCCTTGCCGATAACGATCCGGGGATTATGCTCCTTGTCAGGCACTTGCTTTTTGATCAGATAAGCTATAGCCCTGCCCAGTTGCATGGCAATTTCAGTGGTCATGGGATAGGTGTTGGCAACCCCCCGGACACCATCAGTTCCAAAAAGTTTTCTCATGGCTTGATCTTGAGTTTTCGGGTATCGATGATTTTCAAGGTTACTGTTTCAGGTTTTATGGCAATAATATTGGCCTCGGAAGTAGAGTCCACCTCAACATTCAGTTCAACAGAGCCGGGCGCCAGTGATTCAGGCGATACCCTGGCATGAAAGAGATTTCTTATGTTGTTGGAAGCCCGCAGCATGGATTGCGGGATTTCAGCTGTTATTTTAACGGTCGACGGCCGCAGCTGGTAGATAACCTCCGAATCCTTACCGGAATCAATATCAAGGTCTATGGTGATGTCGGAAATTATCACCTCCTTTTTTAATTCAACAATATTCAAACGGACCGCAACCACAGGTTCACCGATGATATTTGCCAGTTCTGACTTTAAAGCGAGGGAGGTCTGCTTGACCGCAGACTGGTCTAGATCTGTAATATCGACAGGGCTGGTAGTCAGGTTTTCCTCCTGGGCCAGAATGGATTGCGGCCCGCTTATTTCCAGGGCCGGGGGATCCACTGTCACCGAATTCAGACTGAATCCATTTTGCACCTTACCGACAAGAATGGGCTTGATCGGCAGTTCCTTCTGGATCAGCCGGTCAAGCAGCAGGGTAATTGTTGGCGGCTGCACCCTCAGAATGCTCAGGCCGCGGGGAAGTGAAATCGAGTCAAGATTATTCTGGATAACAACAGTACCGGGTGCAGCCTTTGAAAGATCAATTGTTCTGCTGATATGCTGGTCCGCCATGCCGCGGATGAGGCTGCGCTGGCCGCTGACAGTCACCTCCAGCTGCTTCTTGAACTGGTTCGAGACAACAAGATCACGCGGCAGGTTGACTATCTCGACAGGGATGGTGACATTCATGTCGACCTTGTCCTCACCGACAACGAAATACCAGAGGAATAGGGCGAAGAACAGGGAAAGCACCTTCAACATCCAGTTTGTCGGCCTTGGAAAAGAAGAGATATTGCTAATTATTTGGCGAACCAGTTTTTCCATAGATGCGGCTGGTAGTCCTTGGGTATAAAGATTTCTTCAAGTTTATTCAATAAGACAGTTTCATCAGAAACACTCGAGATTGAACCATGCTGGACCAGGGATATCTCCTGGGTCTCTTCGGAAATAACCACTATGATGGCATCAGTTTCCTCGGAAAGGCCAATGGCGGCCCGGTGTCTGGTGCCGTAGCGCTTGTTGATATAGGGATTCTTTGTTAACGGCAGAAGACAGCCGGCCGTCTGGATGCGATTGTTATGGATGATAACCCCTCCGTCATGGAGCGGCGATGACGGCAGAAACAGACTTACCAGCAGTTCAGTGGTAAGGTTGGCATCAATTTTATGCCCTGATTCAATATAGTCCCGTAACCCGGTTTCCCTTTCGATAACAATGAGTCCTCCGATCCTGCGCCTGGAAAGATAGCGCGCACCTGCCACCACAACCTGAATGGTATTTTGCAACGCATCATCATAGCTTTTATAGAACGGTGTTTTGCCGACCTGGGTAAGGGCCCGTCTGATATCCCTTTGAAAGACGATGATGATAATGAGAAAGATGGAGCTGAGCAGGGTGCGGAGCAGCCAGTAGAGCGTGAGCAGCTCAAGCTCCCTGGCTCCGAAATAAATGAAGATGAGTACAGCGATGCCGATCAGCATCTGTACCGCTCTTGTTCCCCTGATAAGAAGAATTGTGCGGTAGATGATGAATGATACCAAGAGGATATCAACTATATCCTGCCATCGTATAAATTTAATTACATCACCCATGAGAGTATTTCTGAACTGCTGTTGCCTGGCTTCGAGATTAGTAAGTGATAATTTATCTATGACATACTTTTTAAAATACCATAGATATAAAAGGTACCTAATACTAATTAAAACAATTTATTAGGAAATTTTACAAGAGAAGAAAATAAAATTTTTAAAAAATAAAAAACGTTATTTGCTGTCGCTCTGTTTTGCCCCTGGAAACCAGATATGTTAGGATTGATTCTAAGCTTCAAGAGAGCAGGATTAAGGATTGTGGATTGAAAAAGACATCAAAATGTTCGGCAAACGGAAAGTGTATTAATTCAGTAATGCAGTGGAGTGGACCCGGCAGGAGTGACATATGCTCTATGATTTAATTTATAAAACAAGGAGTTTCAGGCGTTTTAAAGAGAATGAGCCCATAGGTCTGGAAACCTTGCACCATCTTGTTGAACTGGCCCGATTGGCAGGCTCGGCCAGAAACGTCCAGCCCCTGAAATATATTCTTATCAATGGGCCTGCGGTTAATGCCAGGGTTTTTCCGCATCTCGGCTGGGCCGGTTATTTAAAGGACTGGTCCGGACCTGAAAAGGGTGAGCGGCCGGCAGCATATATAGTCTGTCTGCTTGATACGCGTTTAAGCAGGGAGGCAGAATGCGACCTTGGAATTGCAACACAGAATATTCTGCTCGGTGCTTCGGAAAAAGGCCTGGGTGGTTGCCGTATTGCATCGATTTCGCCCGGGCTGAAGAATGTTCTTGATCTCGATGAGCATTTACAGATTCTTCTGGTAATAGCCCTGGGTAAACCTGCGGAAACCGTACTACTCGATGAACGGGTGCCGGGAGGTGATATAACATACTGGCGTGATGCTGCAGGGGTGCATCATGTTCCCAAAAGACCGCTGCAGGAGATTATCGCCGGAGAATATACTGCGTAGTTTTTTCAGGCAGTACTCCGGAGTTCCTCAGGCAATCCCGATGTTCTTTTGATCTTCCGTTTTACTGCAACACCAAATATTTCTTTTCTGCCCCATATCTCCACCTTTTCCCGGGCCCTAGTAATGGCAGTATAGATCAGTTCCCGTGTCAGGAGCGGGGAATCCTGGTCCGGCAGGATGAGCACCACCCTGTTAAATTCGGAACCCTGGCTCTTATGCACGGTCATGGCAAAAACTGATTCATGCCCAGGAAGCAGTGATGGTCTAATATTGCGCAGCATGCCGTGTTCCGCCTTGAAAAAAGCACGAAGTGTCTGGCGGTCTTCCGGATCAGCCATGATAAGACCGACATCCCCATTGAATAACTGCAGGCTGTAATCATTCCGGGTAACCATTATCGGGCGGACCGGCAGGGAGGTTTTTTCGAGTTCAGGCAGGCCGGCATAATGGTATGCAGACCCGTTTTGTGTCTGCCTGGCAAAGAGCTGCCCCAGAAGATGATTTATCCTGTCAGCACCGTATGGTCCCTTGCGCAACCCGCAGAGAATCTGTGAATTGTTCAGAAAGGCAAAGCAAGCACCGGGATCGGAAGTCTGCTGCAGTGCTCTAAAATGTCCCGGCAGGGGTGAGTCCCGCAGTGCTTTTTCCAGGTCTGCCGGCCCAGATATATTTGTCCAGGCAACTGATTCATCCCCGGGCGCAAGGAGAATGGCAAGCGCCCTGTCGCCATCGCCATCTTTGACAGCTTTGCTGAGCCCGGCAATGGAACTTTCAGGTGAAAACCTGTAACTGTGTACAAGTTCGACAAACGAGTCCTGCAGAGAAGAAGAGCCTGTTGAATCAGGGTTGGAACCAGGGAAGGCTGAACTGCCGGTAAGTTCTGCCAGGTGACTTTTAAATCCAGCGGAAAATCCTGCTATAATTTCCGGAGAGCAGAGATCACCAAGTACAGAACCCGGCTGCACCGAAGCCAGCTGATGCCGGTCACCCAGGAGAATAAGCCTGGTTGATGCCGAAACGGCCTGCATGAGTTTTGCCATGAGCGGCAGGTCGACCATGGAAGCCTCGTCAACCACAACAATATCTGCTTCAAGGGGATTGTCAGCATTATGCCTGAAATAAGGAGAATGAGGGACATGGCCGAGCATGCGGTGCAGGGTTGCGGTCTGCAACGGTTCTGTTCCGGTTTGGGCCAGGCCGGTTTCAACAATTGCTTGCTGAAGCCTGGCAGCAGCCTTACCGGTAGGGGCTGCGAGAAGAATACGCAGCTGTCTGCCGTCCCCCTGTTGGCGTATAAAAAGTGCAAGAATTTTGGCAACTGTAGAAGTTTTGCCGGTGCCGGGCCCGCCGCTGATAACAGAGAATGGGTGTCTGATTGCTGCGAGGGCGGCTGCCTGCTGCCAGTCTGTTTTATTGCCCGGGAGAGGTTTGAACAGTTCATTCAGGTCTTTGTTCAGGCGGGCATAATCAAGTTTCTGAAAACCCGTATCAGCACGCTGCCGGATAAACCGTATCACAGAATTTTCATATTCCCAATAGCGGCGCAGGTAGAGCCTGCTTTCACCGGCAAGAACAAGGGGGGTGTTTCCTGCGCCCTGACTGACAATCCCGCTCTCCATGAGCTGTTCTGCCCAGTCGGAGAGAACCGGACAGGTAAAGAAGGGCAGGTCTTTTCCCCGGCTATTTACTTTGAGCGGTTTGCCCCCATACTCTGCAAGGTCCAGACAGATGTTGCCTTCGGCTGTGCTGTGGCTGACCAGCGCGGCGGCTATGGCTGCTGTCCGGCTGTGATTTCTGGCCAGTCTGCCGATAAACACGCCGAAATGGGTGTCCAGGGATGAAAAAAGCTCCTGCTCGGAAAGAAGATCCTGAATTTCAGGCAAGGCATTTGCTTTATTTGTTGATGACATTGTGTAATATTTTTGGTTCAGGCCAGTTATTCAGCAAGTATTTTTGCGCGTAACATTTCAATTGTTGCAGGGGCCGGAAGGTCATGGTAGATACCGTAATCCGGCCCGAGATC
>JAFDCT010000241.1 GCA_019312695.1 Deltaproteobacteria bacterium
ATGCAGCTCCTTACATTCACCAAATTGGTTATCCATAGCCAGCAGGGCCATATAGAGTCCGACGCTGAATATAACGACCCCAATGGTTGTTAGGGCAAGTGAAACGATCCCTTCCATGACAAGATCACCTGCAGACTTAATCAATATTCCTGTCAGGGCAATTACAAGACCCCGGCCGAATGTTGTCAAGCAACGCCACAGCATAAATAGTTCTCCATCTTGTTTATACAGGAATGGGCACAGGATGCTGTAGTCCGGTAACTGTGCTTCAGTCGCTGTCTGCATCACTATAGCCGTTCAGCCAATCCTTCCAGAGATATCTTAAACCACCTGGCAACTAACGGGCAGAAGTTGTATGCAGTTTAATTGCATCTCCGTAACTGGATGGTCTCAGAAAGGTGATATTTCTTTTCAATAAGCTGGGTATATTCCGGAAAAGAAAGTTCCTGTTTTTTTTTAAGAGCATGCCAGTTATTTGACAGTTGCCGCAGTTCTTTCAGCAAACTGTCCAGTTGTTCTTGACTTTCCCCTGTTTGTGAACGGAGATAAATGTTACAGAGTTCCTCTAACTGTTCCTGATAAATCATTTTCCTTTTACCTCCAAACCTCCGACAATTTGTCAAATATAGATGGAATCACAAAAATATCGCACCTATCAAAGATTTCTATAATTTGTGGTTTTCTTGGGCAATTTTTCTGACGGCATCTTTCTTCTCATCAGGCAGACACTCCGCCCAGACAGACAAAAAAACATGCTTGATCATGTTCGCCTCTAGCGGTTGACCAGGCCGATGGAGGCTTTAAATTGGTTTTTTCAGTATAACCTGCAATGCTTAACTCCTGTTCAGGTTTCAACTATTACAAAAGTAATATTATTGAAGGCGATTCCAGTGTCAAGAAAAAAATGAATCATTATTCATTTTTTTGCCGAAAACCTTTACTATTGGGAACAATGCAGAAAACAAAGTTCAAAAAAGTACTGTTGTAAAAACTATTATTACAACAGTTTGCGGATTTACATGGGAATCATTGTCTAGAAAAAATTTTAATATGCTTACATACTTTTCGGGAATACTTAAAAACTGTTTCTCCTGGTGAAATTTAATTATTCCACATAATTTATATTTCATATCAATAAGTTAATGAATTAATTGAAACTCGTTTTTTACAACAGATTCTGGTAGAATTATTGATACACAAATCAATCATAAGAGGCTCGCGTGACTTCTTTGTAATATGTTTACGGATCATAGGGGCAATATTTTAATTATTTTGGCTGGTAAATATTCTCAATTCAACACTATTCTAGAGATATTGTTTTGTTGCAGTTTGACAGTTGGATTTTTTTGCATCGTGCCTGTGCTGTTGTTTTGTGATTTGTTTTCGCTGATAACTTCTGATGAAAAAATTGCAAAACTGACGGGATTTCATGAAATGCGGTTTCGGGCCTGACGGCAGCAAAACCCACAACATAGCCCCCTGCACGGCTGCCAGAGAGCATAAATTGATGGTGTGCATGGCGGCATTTTCGGCGGCAGGGCGCCTGGGCCTGCTGGTTTATTAGTAATACCTATCACTGCGGCAACGGAGCCCGGGGTGATTTAAAATCCAAATATCCGGTTTGTATGAATTGCAGGTTTTACTCGAAAGCGCGGGAGGACACAGACACTGACTTTAAGATTAGCCTTTTTTGAAAAGATATCCAGAAGACGAGTAAGGGGAGAGGTTAATTTCTGTGGACGCAAAGCTGATATTCTCCAAACAGCAGCTTTCCAACAATCACAAAAAATAAAAATGCTGTACAGGAGGTTTTTATGACAAAATCTCTGTTGCTCTTATCAGGCCTGACATTTCTTTTGGCCGCCAATATTGGCTCAGCCCTTGAAACTGGTTGCATCAAGGGTGACTGCCAGAATGGCACCGGTGTCCTGGTATTTCACAATGGCTCCAGGTACGAGGGTGAATTTCACAATGGTCAATATTCAGGCCGGGGATCTTTTTATTTTGCCAATGGCTCAATCTATGAAGGTGGGTATGATAATGGCACGTATCACGGTCAGGGTTCCTTCACCTATGCCAACGGTACAAAATATGTCGGAGAATTCAAGGAGGGCGCATATCATGGTCTGGGAACATTCTCCTTTGCTAATGGTGCCATGTATAGTGGTCAGTACTATGAAAGCAAAATTCATGGTCAAGGGACCTTCACCTATGCCGACGGCTCTGAATACTCAGGAGAGTTCAGGAACGGCGAAAAGGACGGCAGTGGCATACTCATTCACGCCGACGGTTCAAAATATATTGGGCAGTTTAAAGATGGAATGCACCATGGCCAGGGCAAATATATTTTTCCGGGCAAAGAAGTTTATGTTGGAAGTTTCCAAAATGGAACTATTCACGGCCAGGGAGTGATTACCTATGCCAACGGCTCAAGATATGCCGGGGAATTCAAGAACGGCAAAAGAAACGGCCGGGGTATTTACACGGAACCCGATGGCACAAAATATTCCGGCCAGTTCAAGGATGATAAATTCAAGGATCATGACCTCCTGATTCCTTCCCGGGACGCCATGTAAAAAGAACTACTGATGATTTTTTTTGACACCTTACATAATATAAAATTTTACATATTTTATGCATGTATTGCAAGATATAAAGCTGCCATGGAAGCAGGATCACCCTATGCTGCCGTAATTCTTGACCTGACTATCCCGGGTGGCATGGGTAACAAGGAAGCCGTTAAGAAACTGCAGGAAATAACGCCGGGTGTTAATGCCATAGTCAGCAGCGGCTACCCAAATGAATCCTACCATGGCTGAATATGAAAGACACGGTTTCAGCGGTATCATTATCAAGCCATACTGGATTCTTGTTTTGCGGATGTCCTGCAGAGAACTATTTCCCGCACAACCGGCAAGAAACAAGATTGATGCTGTCGATCAACAAGCCAATAACAAACAAATACAGCAGAAAAACCTGCCTGGTGCAATCCCATGGTCAATTCTACCGGGTGCCTGACATCTCCTATTCACTCCTTTTCTGTCTAACTAATTCTATATGTTATGGGCAGTACAAGTTTGACTCGGGCTGGAGGATCGGGGAAAGGCTCAACCTGTCTGACTGTTTCCAAGGCATTTTTGTCCAGTTGAGCATGACCTGAGCTTTCAACCACTTCCAGGTTTTCAACCGTACCATTTTGACAGACAACAAAACTCACTACGACTTTTCCCTGCCACCCCATTCTGCGGGCCATCGGTGGATAACTAATATTCTTTTCGATGAGTTTCTTGATATAAATAAAGTGGGCCTTAATATATTGCTGCCCCCTTGTGCTGGGCCCGGCAGATACTGATTCTTCTGTACCTCTGTCCAATAGTGGAGCTGCAGCTGGTCCAGCCGCCGCGGGCTGAGGTCGGGCCACTGGACTTTCCGCCGGAATTTCCTTTGTGTCTGCCATATCCGCCGGCTCCGAAAGAGTTTCCGGCTGTACAACCTTTTCCTCCTTTTGCGGCAGAATTTTTGCCACAGACCTGGTAGGAATCTTTTTCAATACCACAGTTTCAGGAGGGCTCTTTAACAGCACCTTTTCAATCGGCCTGGGCACGGCCAACTGCCTGGGTTTTGGGGGAACCTTTAACAATTGTGGCGGTTTTGTTCGCTGCTCCTGTTTTACAGGAGAGGGTGTAACACTCCGGGTAACGCTTTTTTCCTGTATGAGTGAAAAATCTATGACCAGAGTTTTTGGCTGCAGGTCCACGGAGAGGCACAGGTAAAAAAAGGCACCGAGTATGGTGGCATGCATGAAAAATGAAAGGCTGAAGCCACAGAGATCCCTGTTCATGAGCTGTCCTCTGTCTGCAGACTTACCTTTTTAAAACCAAGCCCTTTAACGATATCAAGGACCTCAACAAACTTTTGCAGTTGAATAAAACGGTCGGCCCTGATCAGGATCGGATGCTCCCGGTCCAGAGTTATCAGAGTCTGGCGCAGGCTCTCCGGCATCATGGGATTATCATCAAGAAAAATCACACCCTGATGATCGATGACAATGGTGGTGGCAGCTGACTTTATGGTATCACCGCTTTCAGCCTTAGGCAGTTGAACAGGTATTGCACCCATGGCAATGAAAGTTGAGGTGGTCAGTACAATGGTCAACAGCACCAGCATGACATCGACCAGCGGTATAACATTAATACTGTCAAATCCTGTTTCGTCCATCTTCAATATCCCATTGCATGAGAATGACTTTGGCTTTACGGAGCAGTAGGTTATAGATGAACACTGCCGGTATGGCCACCAGAAGTCCTACGGCTGTTACTTTTAAAGCAAGCGCCAGACCGATCATGATCTTGCCTGTATCCATGAAGCCGTTGC
>JAFDCT010000242.1 GCA_019312695.1 Deltaproteobacteria bacterium
GGAAAAAATTTATTCGGCATTACAAAAAAAGACTGCCGGGGGGGCGGCAGTCTTTTTGAGAATGATTTTATTTGACAAGACATTCACCCGAGAAGTTGCTTACCCCTGACTCGTCCTTAACAAATTGATAAAGCGGCATGCCCGTGCCGTCTGCCAGGTATTTGCCGATTGTTTCTTTTTCAGCCATCTTGACACCTGCAGTCTCCTCGGCGCTAACCACTAAAGCTCCGGTGAGTAAAAGCCCGTCACTAACATGCTGAAAATTAGGAAACTGATGTTTTTTGAAAAAAAGTAATGCCTACGGATAATCCCCATTAAATTTTCTTCAGGCCCTGTTCCGCCAGTTATAATCGTCCTGGCATTACCCGAATAGTCAGGTCCGCCTTCATTGTCTGGATTAGATAATATAAGGCTTACGGTTATGAACGATGTCAATGAAGATCAACCGACAATATACCAAAAAAAGTAACGGCTGGATCAGGGGTAACAAAAAATAGTATGTAGTGTGAACGGAAGTTTTTCTAACTTGACCGGGGTGTGATATAAGGTATTATCCTGCCTTTTTGAATCATAAGTTCAGGTGCAAATTTTCTTGATCCTGTAATAAAAAAAACGAGTTTCGAAAATCAGGTGTGCGGGAATTCACGCCTTCTCAATGGGAGATGATCAATGAGTGCAGCTATTAACGAAGAACTTGGCACGTCAGGTGTTATTTGGAATACAGGAGATCTTTACAGCGGCTATGACGACCCTCAGATTGAAAAAGATATCAGTTCCTGCCAGAAAGAGGCGGCGGCTATTAACAGGGAATATGCTGATAAGGTAAAAGATCTGGGAGCAAAGGATCTGCAAAATCTGGTTGCCAGGCTTGAGAGCCTTGAAACACTAATGGGCAGGCTTTTTACCTTTGCTTTTTTGAATTTCGCCACCCAGACCCATGATCATGAAGTCAGTGCATTTCTCCAGCGTATGCGGGAAATAGGCAGCAGCATAGGCAAGGAAACCGTCTTTTTCGAACTGAAATGCAATGTGATCCAGGAGGAAAAAGCAGAGAAACTCCTTCAGGATACGAGGCTTGCCCATTACCGTCATTATCTCGAAAATATGCGCAAATATGCACCGCACCAGCTCTCCCAGGTTGAGGAAAAACTTCTCCTGGAACTTTCGCCGGTTGGCCGTGGCAGCTGGACCACACTATTTGAGAAGATAATGGGACAGATGAAATTCGGGGAAAAGAACCGGACGGAAGAGGAAGTGCTTTCGGATCTGTATAATCCTGACCGGCAGATACGCCAACAGGCAGCACTGGACCTGACCGGTGGACTTCAGAGCCAACTGCATATACTTGCCTATGTTTTCAATACCCTGCTGGCAGAGAAAATGATAAAAGACCGCCTGCGGAAATATTCGGGCTGGATCAGCACCATGAATCTTGGCAATGAACTGGAGGATGCGACGGTCGAGGTGCTGATCGACTCCGTGACAGCACGATATGACATCCCGCAGCGCTATTACAGGATCAAGCGGGAAATGCTGGGACTGGATGAGCTGCTTGATTATGACCGCTATGCACCTGTCCCCCACTTGCCGGACAAAAAGATTCCCTGGACAGAAGGGAAGGCCATGGTGCTTGAAGCCTTTGCTAAATTTTCACCCCGTATGGCTGAAATAGCAGGGTACTTTTTTAATGAGAAATGGATCCACGCTCCGGTCATGGAAGGTAAGAGGGGCGGAGCCTTTGCACATCCCTGTGTGCCGGAGGTACATCCGTATATCCTGGTAAACTATACCGGCAACCTGCGTGATGTCTCCACCGTGGCCCATGAACTAGGACACGGGGTCCATCAGTACCTTGCAGCTGAGCAGGGCTATTACAACAGCAACACCACCCTAGTCCTGTCAGAGACCGCCTCGGTTTTTGCTGAACTCCTTGTCTTCAACTCGCAGCTTGAACTGCTTGATGACAAGGAGGAAAGAAAGGCTTTCATTTGCCAGAAGCTTGAATCAATTTTTGCCACGGTATTCAGGCAGATTTCAATGAACCGTTTTGAAGACAGGGTCCACAGTGCCAGAAGGGATGGGGGGGAAATCAAGAGTGACGAAATCAGCAGCATGTGGCTGAAAACCCAGCATGAGATGTTTGGTGATTCGGTAACCCTGTCTGAAAATTATTCTATCTGGTGGTCGTACATCCCCCATTTTCTCCATACCCCCGGTTATGTTTACTCCTATGCATTTGGAGAACTTCTTGTCCTGGCACTTTATGCCCTTTACAAAAAAGAGGGGAAAACCTTTGTGCCTAAATATCTTGAACTGTTATCAGCAGGTGGCTGCCAGACACCTTACAACCTCCTGAAACCGTTCGGTGTTGATTTGAATGATCCGGTTTTTTGGCGAGATGGCTTAACAATAATTGACGAAATGCTGAAAATGGTTGAATAGTGGGGTAAATTCAGATTTTGATTTTTTGTCTTTGGGTGTCATTTCTGCCCATATCCAGTGTGCCTAACAACTTAGAACCCTGGTTTTCTCGTTGCTGTTCCAACGGGTTTTTGTGACTGGGTGTGGAATTAGGATAGGGTTTATTTAAAGCCATATTCATCAGCTAATGATTATTATTATCTTATTGTTATCTTATTATTATTGATAATATTTAACTTATATGGTGGCAAAGAAAATTTTTCCTAAAATTGGGCGCTGGTGCTTTTTTCCAGATAAATAAAAGTACCGTAAATTTTACGACTGCGGCACCAATGATGAACATTGCTTTTAGGCTAGTTGCAGCATGCTTATTTGTTATTTCCACCGCTTCACCCGGATGGGCAGAAATTAATGGCAAGGTGCTTCTTGATACTGCAAAGAGGCTGTCAGGTATATGGATGATATGAACGTTTCTTTGATTAACTTTTCTTTACTTAAATTCTGTGTCGGGTATATTTCAGGTGTGAATGATCTTCACAAGACTGTTGTTGATTCTGTTTCTAATTTTGAGCCGTTATTATTTTGTGCCCATATGTTTGGTTTCCAGCGTCATGCTGCTGCTTGATAAAAAAATTACGGCAGTACTATACGATATTGCCATCCTTGGAGGCGGAGTGGCCGGACTGTCAGCTTCCATGAC
>JAFDCT010000243.1 GCA_019312695.1 Deltaproteobacteria bacterium
ATCATGCCGAGGGCAGACGGCTGCAGGAAAAATACAAAGACACAATCCTGATAGGCCTTGGTGTTGAAGTTGGTTACAATCCCCGCTACGTCGTGGAGATACAGCAGAGGCTTGCTCTACATACCTGGGACCGCATCGGTATTTCCTATCACTTTCTCGAAACCGGGTCAGGCCACCTTAATATGGTCAGCCGTAAACAGATTAATATAGATCGACTCGACCAATATGGCGTTGATGAAGTCATCAACCGCTATTATACGGACCTGCTGGATGCAGTTGACAAGCTTCCCGGACAGGTTCTCTGTCATATTGACGCTGTTCTCAGGCATCATCCCGAGGTCATATTTAAAACAGAACATAATGCGCTTCTTGATGAGCTTCTTGATATGGTTGCATTGAAGAATATGTCACTGGAAGTGAATACCTCAGGTTTCACGACAAAGTCAGAACCTTATCCATCCCTGGCAATAATTAAAAAGGCAATTGAGCGGAATATATCTCTGGTGGCTGGCTCAGATGCACACCGTCCTGAGGATGTGGGGAGATATTTTGACAGGCTGCCGGAATTGATGAAAAAACTGCAAGCAGAGAGCTAGTTAATATGTATTCCCCAGCATGGCGTCTTTCAGTCCGGCATCAGCGGGTTTGCTCCCCAGCCAGATTTTAAGTAGGGCGCGGGAAAAATCCTCGCCTGGGACAGCCCCCTTCAGAATGTCATTGATCCACACCTGGGTGCCCTCATCCGGCATATAGTCGAGCCGTATGACATCCTCCTTGTGTACCGCGACAAAAAAAGAGTTAAATTTGTTTATCCTGTCCTGGAGTGCCTTAAGCTCTTCAACAGAATTATTGGCTTTAAATCCTTCATTCCAGCCATCGACAAGCTTTTCAGCACTGACCTCTTTATAAAGAAAGCTCATGGTAATTCGTTTGGCTTCAGGGTCTGATATTATCTGATCCACAGATGTCCTTTTCATGGTCAGATATAAGGCACCGACATAAACCTTGATAAAAAGTTTCTTGCGGATTCCCGCACCGTTTAACACCAGTACCTTGTTTTTTATTGTGATGTTTTCGGGCACGTCAATCCCAGCGATTTCCCGGGCTTCACTTGAAGGTCCGGCAAAAATCAGCACTAAGGTTAAACAAAGTAGAAAAGCGTTAGCCGATATTCGTACATCAAACAATCGTTTCATATTTTATCCCCAACCTTTCTGCTGTTACCATTTCATAATAATCATTTCCGGCCAGATCGTTTATGACCACAGCCGGAAAATTGACCACCTCGAAACGGAATAATGCTTCAGGACCGGCATCCTCAAAAGCTACCAGGTCGCTCTTAACTATAGATTTTGACAGGAGTGCCCCGGCTCCCCCGACTGTTGCAAGATAAACCGCCCCATGCTTCTTCATGGCCTCCCTGACAGGCATTGACCGTGATCCCTTGCCAAGAGTGCCTTTCAAACCCAGCTCCAAAAGCCGGGGAGTATAGGCATCCATCCGGTAGCTTGTGGTAGGTCCAGCCGCACCTATTACCTGTCCCGGCTTTGCAGGGCTTGGTCCCACGTAGTAGAGGAGCTGGCCCTTGAGGTCTATCGGCAGTTCCCTGCCCTCATCCAGCAGGGCAACAAGTCTTCTGTGGGTCTGGTCCCGACCGGTGTAGAGACTTCCGGTCAAACTTATCAGGTCGCCGGCCTGCAGGATTTCCAGAGCACCTGCTTCAAACGGTACGGCAACAGGTTTGAGATTCTCAAAAAATCCCCTCTCACTTTCCGGTTTATGTTTTTCAATATCCATAATCTTCTTCAATTTTTTAAATTTAGGCTAGCACGATTTTCTACAAAACTATCTCCTTATGCCGATGGGCATGACATTGTATATTAACAGCAACCGGCAGACTCGCAATATGGGTTGGATATGTCTCCATATGGACTCCCAGGGCAGTATTTACCCCGCCCCACCCCATGACACCCTGACCCTCCTGGTTGATTCTCTGCAGAATCCTCTGCTCAATTTCAGCAACTTTTACATCAGGATTGGGTGTGCCCAATGGCCTCATGAGAGATTTTTTGGCCAATAGTGCCGCCTTTTCAAAAGTGCCTCCCAAACCTACCCCGACCAGCACCGGCGGACATGGATTGGAACCTGCGTCCTTGACCTTTTGGACCAAGTAATCTTCGACACCGGAAATCCCGGCAGATGGCGGCAGCATGATCAATCCGCTCATATTTTCACTGCCACAGCCTTTTGGCAGAAAGCCGATACGGATCGTGTCCCCGGGAATTATTTCATAATGAACGACAGCCGGCACATTGGTGCCTGTATTCTTCCTGGTCACCGGATCACAGACAGACTTTCGCAAAAAACCATCAGCGTAGCCGGTACGGATACCTTCCTGGATTGCCTCTTCCAGGTTGCCTTTAACCATCACTTCCTGGCCGATGGTGACAAAAACAACACCTATACCTGTGTCCTGACATACTGGAATCTGTTCACGGCTGGCAATATTGGCGTTTGTCACCAGCATATCAAGGGCGTTTTTTGCCAGGGCTGATACTTCACGGTCCCTGGCTCCAAGAAGCTTGTCCAGAATGTCC
>JAFDCT010000244.1 GCA_019312695.1 Deltaproteobacteria bacterium
GGCAACACTGCTTTTAATCAGCCTGCCGAACAATATCCCGATATAGCCAAGGATCAACAGGGTCAGGCCTAAAAGAACTGCGCCGCCGCTGTTCTTACTGTTGCGGCTCCGGCTTGAGCCTCGCAGGATCGACCTGCCGATCAGGGCAATCAGCAGAATACCGTGCAGAAATCCGACAAGTTTAAGATCCAGCCACATATCGCCATTTAAAATATGGCTGAACTCATGGGCCACAACTCCCTGCAGTTCCTCCCGGTTAAGGGTTTCAATCGCACCCCTGGTAATGCCTATCACGGCATCATCCTGGGTAAAACCTGCGGCAAAGGCATTTATCCCCTCTTCACCTTCCAGAAGATAGACAGGCGGTACCGGCACTCCAGACGCGATGGCCATTTCCTCAACAATATTCAACAGCCTTTTTTCAAGGAAGTTCATACTGCTGGCAGGAACCAGTCTGCCGCCAAGCATTTCCGCCACCCGGGCGCCCCCTGACCGCAGTACGCTGATTTTATATAGGGAACCACTACCTACAATAATGAGGGTAGCTCCAGCGACTGCACCAAACAGCTCAGGATTCCAGAGCCAGTTCAGACCAAGCTCACCCGTACCGCTCTGATAGAGAAAAACAAAGGTTACCGCCAGGTATATGGCAACGATGATAAGGAAGACCGCCAGGGTGAAATATAGAAGCAGCAGGTTTGTTTTCCGGCGGGCAACATCTTGACTGGCAAAAAAATCCATGGCTCAGTAAATGGGCAGCCTGCTGATTAAAAAGATACTTTCGGGGCCTCTCGTTCTGCCTCAATTTTTATTTCGAAAAGCTGAGCCTCTTTAAAAGAAAACATATTGGTGATGATACTGTTGGGAAAAACCTCCCGGGTCGTATTATAGGTCATCACAGCGTCGTTGAATGCCTGCCTGGAATACGCCACCTTGTTTTCCGTGGTTGTCAACTCTTCGCTGAGTTGCATCATATTCTGGTTTGCCTTTAAGTCAGGATAGGATTCAACCAGGGCAAACAGGCGCCCAAGTGTTCCGGTCAGGGTACTCTCTGCTCCCATGAGGCCCTGCATTGCCTCACTGTTAGCTGGATCAGCCGAAACCTTCTCCATGGCGTTCGAGGCCTGATTCCTGGCCTTGATCACCGCCTCAAGAACCTCACGCTCATGCTTTAAATATCCCTTTGCAGTTTCCACCAGATTGGGGATCAGATCATAACGGCGTTTCAGTTGCACATCTATCTGGGCAAAGGCGTTCTTGAAGCGATTTTTAAGCAGAATCAACTTATTATAGATTGAGACAAAAAAGAAAATAACAAGTATTATTCCGCCTAAAAAAACCAGAAACAACACGGTTCCCGCGCCCATTCTCTCCTCCTGTTTTCTAGTGAACGTGAAACTTCTTTATAAAGATCTCATAAGACAGCCACCTGTTGCCTATTATCCGGCCTACAGTCCAGTTATAATGGGTACACCATACTGGCAGTTCCGCCAAGCCCCGGGATTCTGCCAGTTATTGGCAGACAATTGGCGACCCCTTTGGCAGAGAACTCAAACAGGCTACCACCTTGTTTTGTTCATCTTCAGTTAATTGAGCCCCCTGCTTAATCATAAATTTTATGGAACGCATCCATTGACTGACACTCTTGGTACCAAGGGCGTCACAGATTCTTGTCTTATAATGACACTGTACACATTTATCATCAATTAAGGAACCGCAGACCGCATCCGATGGGGGGGCGCCTATATCTGCCGTCCCGCTGCAGGCTGTCACAAAAAGAAAAACCGTTAAAACCAGACAAAAATATAGCCAGGGTTTCATAATATTATTCATCATAGTCCACCTTGATCTCAGAAAAAATTTTACAAGAGCGCATTGGCTTAATCATCAAATTGCCTTAATTTACCATATTCTGCTAATATATTGCATTCTCTGCAATATTTTGTTTGAAAAATATCCCCAAAAAAGATCGGATGTATTAAAATATTTATTGACTATCTAACACCTTGTAAAATCCATTAAAACTGTCACTTGACACTATGTCCATGGTACTTATGGTACGCTCATATAAACACATTTTTAAAAATCTTTAACCTGGAGATCTTTCATGCCAGACAAACTGATATTTGTAGTAACCTGTGCCGACGAAAAACCAGATATGGCAACAATTCCTTTTGCCCTTGGAAACTCTGCCCTGGCTATGGATGCAGAACCGCTTATCATCCTGCAGTCCACAGGTGTTTTCCTGGGCAAGAAAGATTTTGCCAGACACATTCATGCCGCTGGTTTCCCCCCCTTACAGCAGCTTATGGAAATTTACAGGGAGGAAGGCGGGAAAATATATGCCTGCGAGCCCTGTATACGGGCAAGGAACATTTCTGCCGCAGACCTCCTGGATGGCATCGAGATAGTTGCAGGCCCTACGTTAGTTGACGGCTACCTCGAAGCAAAAAACGTTGTAGTTTATTAAAGTAGAAAAATATGCTCCTCAGGGTACTTTCCTATAATATTCACCGGGCAATAGGAGTTGATCGACTCTTCAGGCCTGAAAGAATAGCCAAGGTTATAAACCATCACCAGGCTGATATAGTGCTCCTGCAGGAGGTGGATGTCGGTGTGCCCCGTTCACGCAACCTCGACCTGGCTAAGGAAATGGCCGAGGCTGCCGGTTACCCCCATTACGCTACCGGCCTCAATGTAAAGCTGTTCAGGGGAAGATACGGCAATGCCACTTTAAGTAAATACCCTATCATTCGCTCACGCAACATTGACCTTACAGTCGGCAACCGTAAAAAAAGAGGATGCCTGCACGCCACCATTGAAATAAACAATTCTACTGATTTTTTTCAAACTGTTGAAGTATTTAATCTGCACCTCGGCCTCTCCCCGCAGGAAAGGGTACGGCAGGTTGGACTTCTCATCCATTCCACTGAATTCAATTCTCTTACCCAGAACAAACCCTGCCTGGTCGGTGGTGATCTCAATGACTGGCGTACCCGCCTAGCACCTATATTCACAGATATCCTAAACTTCAAATGTGCGACCAATCACAGCAGCGGTTATCATAATCCCTATCTCACTTATCCTTCTTTCTCACCAACCGGCGGGCTTGATAAAATTTTTTACCGCGGTCCAATGGAACTTATCAAAAGGCGGCGCTGCTGGATGGGAATTACCAGGCTGGCAAGCGATCATCTCCCGGTAATAGCAGAATTTGAGCTGCAGACAGCGCCCGACAAGCGACACAAGGAAGACTTTTCACCAGAAAACATCCATTTCCTGATCTAATTTAAACATTGAATGACCAGGTCATTCAATTTACTATAAATGCATCTTCTGCCCTTTTCCAAAGTTCATGGCGGAAAATTTAAACACGGTTTGTATGATGAATCCGGTGTTTAAATTTTGCTAAAAAATGATGTTTTACTCGCATTCTGCCCGGAGAATTCATTGGAAAATAATCAAAACGAAATTATTTTCGCCAATGCGACAGAAACTGCTGCAAAGTTGTTGGAAACTGTCAGGTGCCTTATTAACGAAATTCATCCCGGACAGAAGGAATCCTTAAAGCCAGATCTCGACAGTTCCCTTGATCGCGACCTCGGTTTGGATAGCCTGGCACAGGTAGAACTGCTGGTTCGCATTGAAAAATCCTTCAATATCTCACTCTCAGAACAAATCCTTGTTACGGTTGATACGGTACGTGATCTTCTGCGGGCTATATTAAGCTCCGGGGCTGGCAAACGTTTCACCATAGCCCGGGAAATTGGCGCCATAAAGCTGGGTGAAGTTGAAGAGACGCCACTGAAGGCTGAAACACTGGTCGAGGTTCTTGAGTGGCATGCTAAAAAACACCCTGACCGTCCCCATATTCGTTTTTACAGTGACCAGGAAGAAGATGAAGTCATTACCTATCTTGAACTGTGGAATGAAGCGGAACGTGTTGCCTCTGGACTCCAGCATTACGGGTTGGCTCCCGGCGAGTCTGTTCTTATCATGCTCCCCACCGGACGGCAATATTTCTTCACTTTCTTCGGAGTCCTTATGGCAGGTGGGATACCGGTACCTGTTTATCCACCCGGCAGACTGAAACAGATTGAGGAACATCTCCTGCGTCACTGTGCCATCGCAAATAACTCTCTTGCCAGGATAATGGTGACAATGGAAGAGGCAAAACAGTTTGCCCGGTTAATGCACACCCATGTTATCAATCTTCGTAATATTTTGACCTCCGTAGAATTGAACAAGGCCGGCACCGAGGCTTTACCTTCATTCAGAAAGCCGGTTCTCGCAAAAGGCCACATTGGTTTTTTGCAGTATACTTCCGGCAGCACAGGTATGCCGAAAGGTGTTGTCCTTACTCATGCAAACCTTCTGGCTAATATCAGGGCCATGGCAACTTTGATCAATGTTTCTGCAGATGACGTCTTTGTCAGCTGGCTCCCCTTATATCATGATATGGGGCTTATCGGGGCCTGGCTGGGAAGTCTGCATTTTGCCTGCCAGCTGATTATCATGTCTCCCCTTGCCTTTATTGCAAAACCGCAGCGCTGGCTCTGGGCTATCCACAAGTACGGCGGCACTCTTTCCGCAGCACCCAACTTCGCCTACGAACTTTGTCTGCGGCGCCTTGAAGATAATGATATTATTGGCCTTGATCTGAGTTCGTGGAGGATTGCCTTTAATGGCGCCGAAGCTGTCAATCCTGTCACCATATCGCGATTTATTGAACGGTTTGCCGGCTACGGTTTTAAACCCGAAGCCATGCTACCTGTCTATGGTCTGGCTGAATCGTCTGTTGGGCTTGCCTTTCCGCAACCTGGAAGCGGGGTAAAAATTGACAGAATCCAGCGTGAAACCTTCATGGCTTCTGGAGAAGCTATCCCTGTAAATGCTTCTGAAGCAAGTGGACTGGAGTTTGTCTGTTGTGGTGAACCCTTACCGGGGCACCAGATCAGAGTTGTCGATGCTGCGGACCGGGAACTTCCCGAACGTATGGAGGGAAATCTGCAGTTTACCGGACCCTCATCAACTTCCGGTTATTTTAAAAATCCTGAAAAAACAAAAGAGCTGTTCCACGGAGAGTGGCTTGATTCGGGTGACAAGGCCTATCTGGCTGCAGGCAGCGTTTATATAACAGGACGAGCCAAAGATATTATTATCAGGGCAGGCCGCAATATATATCCGGTCGAGCTGGAAGAAGCCATCGGCAATCTGGACGGAATCAGGTCAGGCAACGTTGCAGTGTTCGGAGCGGCCTCAACAGAGAGCGGCACAGAACGTTTGATCGTCCTGGCTGAAACAAGGAAGAAAAACGAGCAGGCTCTGGAAAAAATACGCGGTGCGATCAACACCATTGTCACCGATCTCGTCGGTGATCCCCCCGATGAAGTGGTTCTGGCACCGCCAAATACAGTCCTCAAAACTTCCAGCGGCAAGATCAGGCGCAATGCCAGCAAACATATCTATGAAAAAGGTTTGGTCGGCAAAAAGCAGCAGGCTGTATGGCTGCAGCTTGTCCGCTTTACCCTGCAAGGAGTGCTGCCTAAAGTCCGCAGTCTCATGAAACAGGTGCAGGCAACACTTTATGCCGCCTGGTGCTGGCTGCTGTATTGCTTCCTCGCCCCTTTTGTCGGTCTACTGGTTTTCATACTTCCGACGGAAGGGGGCAGATGGACTGTAATGCGTTTCGCTGTCAGGATACTTTCCTCCATGACCGGTACCAGGATCATACTGCATGGCCGGGAAAATCTGCCCGGGCAAGACACACAATGCATCTTTGTTTCAAATCATGCCAGCTACCTTGACGGTTATGCCCTCACCGCCGTCCTTGGCCGTCCTTTAAGCTTTATAGCCAAAGCTGAGCTTAGGGCCAAAACAGTTATCTATATCCTGCTGAAACGTATTGGCACCCTTTTTGTCGAACGTTTCGATCAGCAGCGGGGCTTGGAAGATGCCAAACTGATCTCTGAAAAAGGAGGCGCCGGCCGCTCCCTTTTCTTCTTCCCGGAAGGCACATTCATGCGCATGCCCGGCCTGCTGCCGTTCAGAATGGGTGCCTTTACAACGGCCGCCCATCTCAATATGCCGATTATCCCTATTGCGATTAGAGGCACCCGCTCAATATTGCGAGCCGGGTCATGGTTCCCGCGCCACGGGTCCATAACGGTAACCATTGGCAGCCCTATCTATCCGGAGATTTCTCCCGGAGGCCTGCAAGAGGAGGCCTGGGCAACTGCTCTCCGACTGCGGAATTCTACCCGGGAGTGGATACTTTTACATTGCGGCGAACCGAATCTTGAGCATGAAAGACCACGGCTGCAGCCATCCGGTCCTGTTTTAAATCAATGATAACGATCCAGGCTCCTGCGGGAGTCATTTGCAGATGCTGCACTTTTTTCCCTCGCTATCGATACAGACAAAGGTGGTTTTAGTTGTAAAAATACGCTCGTCATTACCGTTTTGAATATCATGACGATATACTTCGACATAATACTGTACAGAAGTAGTCCCCTCGCTTGTCTTGTTTGCCTCCAGCCTGAGAAGATCCCCCTGCTTGACACTTTTTCTGAACTCGACTTTGTCCATCCCAATGGTGACAAAATTACATCCCGGATGGTCAAGGCTTGCCGCAATCCAGGCCACTTCATCAACCCATTTTAGGAGATGGCCGCCAAAAAGATATCCGTAGTGATTCAGGTGTTCAGGCAGTACCAATTTGTAGTTTTCCATTCTTCTGTCCCAGAATTTCCTTTACCTGCAATTGATATGTAATACAATTATTGACGATAGCTTACTCAATGACTGAA
>JAFDCT010000245.1 GCA_019312695.1 Deltaproteobacteria bacterium
TATCTCCAAACTTCTGGAAATACAGCGGGTTGAATCCCCGGAAATGATTGCTGTACAAATTAACGGTGAATTTGTCGATATGGATAAATACCCTTCGACCTATCTTAAATCAGGCGATGATGTTGAATTCCTGTATTTTATGGGAGGAGGCTCCCGGTGACAGGGTTTTCAACAAACGCTATCCATGGAGGACGGAATCCACATAAGGATCAACATGGCGCCCTCCGCCAACCGGTTTACGACAGTGTAGCCTTCGAGCATGAAAGTGCTGAGGACATTTACCAGGTATTCGCTGGCAGAAAACCGAGGCATGCATATTCACGCATAACAAACCCCACTGTCGAGGAATTTGAGAACAGGATCAGGCTGTTAAGCGGATCTTTTGCGGTTATTGCTGTATCTTCCGGCATGGCTGCCATATCCAACGTATTGCTTGCCCTGGCAGGGAACTCGACCAACATAATCACCAGCAGAAACCTTTTTGGCAACACCCTGTCACTGATGGAGCACACTTTGAAGCCCTGGGGCCTGGAAACACGGTTTGTATCAATGACTGACCCTGAAGAAATTTCTGCAGCCATTGACCACAGGACTAGAGCGGTATTTCTCGAAACAATAACCAATCCTCAACTCGAAATTACAGACATTCAGGCCGTTGCCGATATTTCAGCAGCGCATGGTATACCGCTTATTGTCGATAATACTGTTACCACTCCTTATCTTTTCCGTTCAAAAGACTTTGGCGTCAACATCGAAGTACTTTCCAGCACAAAGTATATCTCAGGAGGCGCCACATCTGTTGGAGGCCTTATCATCGATAATGGCAATTTCAACTGGGACAATTCACCGCGCCTTGTGGACTGGGCAAAAAAGACGGGGGCCATGGCCCTTACAGCCTCCTTGAGAAAAGAGGTTTACAGAAATATCGGCTCCTGTCTGGCACCCCACCATGCTTACCTGCACAGCCTGGGACTTGAAACCATGAGCCTGCGAATTGAAAAGAGCTGTGCCAATGCACTCGCAGTTGCCCGATTTCTCAGGCTGCATAAAAAGGTTGTTGCCGTTAACTACCCCGGACTGACAGAGTCTGCAAATCATGATATCGCGGCAAAACAATTTAACCATCGCTTCGGCGGTATCCTGACCTTTGATCTGGAGAGCAGGGAGAGGTGTTTTGCATTGATCAACAGCCTGCAACTCATCAGAAGAGCTTCAAATGTGAATGACAACAAAACCTTGATCCTGCACCCGGCCTCAACTATCTTTTATGAATATTCCAGTGAAACATTAGCGAAAATGAACGTCAGGCAGACAATGATCCGCTTATCTGTCGGTATCGAAGATGTAACTGACATAATTCATGATCTTGAAGTAGGGCTGGCAGCATTATGACAGTATACATGCAAAAACATCGATGCGGACAGCTATTGCACGCGTAATATATAATTTTTCCCTGACCCTGATACGAACGAGAAACATTTGAGGATTAATTTATGATTGACTTTACCGAAGAGCAACTGGAGCGTTACAGCCGTCACATCTTACTTGATGATGTAGATGTTGATGGTCAGGAAAAACTGCTGCAGGCAAAAGTACTTATCGTCGGGGCCGGTGGCCTTGGCTCCCCCGCAGCTCTCTACCTCGCGGCCGCAGGGGTTGGAACCGTTGGCATCATCGACAATGATGTCGTGGAAATATCCAACCTGCAGAGACAAATTGCCCATTTCAGCAAGGATATAAACATCCCCAAGGTCCAATCGGCTACTGAAAAAATGTCTGCGATCAATCCGGATATCAGGATCAGGACTTACAGGGAGTACCTCTGTGCTGACAATATCAGCGAAATAATCATGGATTACGATTTTATCATTGACGGAACAGATAACTTTCCAACAAAATTTCTTGTCAATGACGCCTGTGTTTTTCTTGGCATTCCTTTCTCGCATGGCGGTATACTTCGTTTCAACGGCCAGACCATGACAATTATTCCAGGCCAAACCGCATGTTACCGCTGCAGTTTCCGCAAACCACCACCTGATGAAGTTCCTTTATGTGCCCAGGCCGGAGTCCTGGGAGCTGTTGCCGGAATGCTCGGCACCATCCAGTCTGCCGAAACACTGAAATACATCACCGGAGCAGGTGATCTTCTCACCAACAGCCTGTTGACCTTTGACGCAAAAACCATGACTTTTCGAAAGATCAGGCTTGACAGGCATGAGAACTGCCCGATATGCGGATCAGAACCACAGATAACGGAACTGGTAGATGCTGAACAGGCTGTTTGCGGCTTAGCCTAAAATCGACAGGGAGCGCTATGCTGAAAATTACCCAGGAGATAATTGAGGAGATTATTGTACACGGCAGAAGCGAATCTCCACTTGAAGCCTGCGGCTATCTGGCTGAAAAGGACGGAGTGGTCTGCAAATATATTGCTATGAAAAATGTAGACGCCTCACCGGTGCACTACTCCATGGAACCGAAAGAACAATTTAATGCAGTAAGAAGCTGCAGAGCAGCAGGGTTGACCATCAGAGCAGTCTGCCACACCCATCCTGAAACTGCTGCCTATCCATCAACAGAAGACATCAAGCTCGCCTATGACCCGGACATCAGTTACGTAATAGTCTCACTGGCAGAAACAAGACCGACCATACACTCATTTATCATCAGAAAAAATAATGTTATCCAGGAAGATATTGAAATAATTGGAGCACAAAAATGACAACAACAATTACCGCGGAAGTATTTCAAGACCTGCGAGGCGTCGGTTGCCCGATGAATCTGGTTAAAACAAAGGTTGCCTTTTCCAAAATGAAATCCGGGCAGATTCTGGGTTTGATTCTTGACAACGGCCCACCAATTAATAATGTTCCCCGCTCAGTTACCCGTGAAGGTCATGAAGTGCTTTCACAGGAGCAGTTGGCTGATGGAGCCTGGTCTGTATTGATCCGTAAGGCCTGAAATAACCTCTTAGGCCTCTTCCTTCCCGAGAAAAAAAGAGGTGCTTAAAGACCGGTGCCGTGTTTAATCTGCCCCAGTCTTCTCTTTTTACAAATTCTGATTCGGGTTCTAGAGGTCGATGACATGATTTTATTTCTGAAATATTTCTTAAGTTTCTTGAAAAATTGATAGAATTTCACTAAAGATTCCCACAGTAAATGATTTCTCCACATTTCATAAACCAGGCTGTTTCTATAAAAACAGGGGCATTAAAAATATATGACAACCGATATAACCAGTCTCCTCTGGATTATTGGCAGCAGCCTGTTGATGTGTGTCCTTGCTCTGGCCGGTGTTACCACGCTGTCTTTAAGCGAAAAAACCATGCAACGCCTGCTCCTGCCGCTTGTTGCCCTCTCCGCGGGTTCCCTGCTTGGAGGCGCATTCTTTCATATGATTCCGGAATCCCTTGAAAACGCCCTCCACAGGGAGCCCGTCAAATTCATCTACCTGGTGCCCACCTTCCAGAACCCCACCGGCAGAACCATCCCCCTGGAACGCCGGCAGCGCATCGCCGAAATCATTCAGGCGCA
>JAFDCT010000246.1 GCA_019312695.1 Deltaproteobacteria bacterium
GGATTTAACAGCAAAGCAGGTCAGGTGGGGCAGGTCCCCGAAACTCTTATCAAAGGTATTAAAGTGATGCGTCAGTGTTGCACTGCTGTAGAGGTAAAAAGGAGTGCCAACTGCCTGGGCTATATCATCTATGGCCACTGACTCACAGTACAACTCGTTGTCTTTATAAATAAAATGATGCATTTTTGTATCTCGCTAGTTTAATAAGTTCGATCAGCCCCTTACCGGAGATCAATAACCGCTTCCCTGGCCGGAATGCTCTCGTTAGCCTCCATTGCCCCATCAAAAGCGGTAACCGAATAGAACCATTTCCCGCCTGAAGTACTGGACTGGTCAATAAACTGATTCTGATCCGGTCCCACCTCGACCAGTAATTCTGACTGAACTGACCCCTCCTGCCGCCGATAAATCCTGTAACCGGCCAGATCCTCGGAACTGACTCCCTGCCACACAAGCTTGACCCCGCCAGGGATTACTACAGCCACCAGGTGTTGGGGCTGCTCCGGAGGCTTCAAATCCCGGGGTGTCCCCGAAACTGTCCTGCTGGCCTCTCCTGCCTGCAGGGAATCGCCACTGCCTACCAAAGCACGTACCCTGTAACTATACAGCCTTTCGTTCAGCACCCCGTCATCAACAAATTCCTGCTCCTGTACCGGTTCCCCAACGGCCACGAAATCAGCTCCATTGCCTTTTCTGTATACCTGATAGACCGGGGGCTGCCCGAGAGGGTCACCGGCCGTGTTCGTTTTTACCGGATCCCAGCGCAGAGTGATTGTTTTATCACCTGATTCAAGCTGGAGATTCCGGGGAACCTGCGGCGGTACCTGCCAGACAAATGAAATAATATTCGAGTCCCCGCTTGGATACCACCAGCCTGCCCTGGAGCGGACCTTATAATGATACCGGTAACCGCTTTGCAGATGTCCGTCTGTATATAAAGCGGTTCTGGTTTCTCCCGGTTTCGGTAATTGTCCGCCGTCAATCTCAACCGGTTCTTCATACTGAACCGGGCACTCCCGGCAAAAATCCTTTTCCTGAATAGCAGCCCGATACACCTCAAAACTTGCAACGGCCTGCAAAGGGTCACCATTTTCCATTTTTACCGGGTAGCTCCACTTCAGGGTAACACCATTTTCATCAAGACTGTACTGCAGATCATTTATACTGACAGGTACAAGCTTCTGAGGCGGCACCAGCGGCATCTTTTTCCCGCAGCCGGTCACCAGGGTTATAAGCAATAGAACAGTTACGGTTGTGCAGCTGCGAAAGTTCATATTCCCAGATCAGTCTCAGCCTTCTCAAGGGCCTGCAATACCGAAGTATTTGCAGTGCCACCCTGTGTGCGACGGCTGTTAATGGAGCCCTCGATCCTTAAAACCTCGAACACGTCTTCAGCAATACTATCACTGAATTCCTGCAGTTCTGGAAGGGTCAGGTCAGTTAGTTCCTTGCCGTTTACAAGACAGTAGGCCACTGCTCCTCCGACAACAGCGTGGGCCTGCCGGAACGGGACATTCTTACGGACCAGGTATTCTGCCAGATCGGTGGCGGTCATGAATCCTTTTTCCGTTGCCCTTTCCAGAACATCGCGGTTGAAAGACAGGCCGGACAAAAGTTCCACCACCACGGCCAATGACTGGCTCACGGTATCCACCGTATCAAAAACCGGCTCCTTATCTTCCTGGAGATCTCGATTGTAGGTCAAAGGCAGTCCTTTCAGCATGGTCAGCAGAGCCATGAGATTTCCCACTACCCGACCGCTTTTACCCCGAACAAGCTCAGGCATGTCAGGATTTTTTTTCTGGGGCATGATACTGCTCCCGGTACAGAACCGGTCCGCAATCTCGACAAAGTTAAATTCCTGGCTGGTCCACAGCACCAGTTCCTCAGAAAACCGGCTCAAGTGAACCTGAATTAAACTGCAGGCAGCCAGAAACTCAACCATAAAATCCCGGTCGCTCACTGCATCCATGGAGTTGGCACTGACTCTGGAGAATCCAAGTTCCCGGGCCACAAACTCCCTGTCAATCGGCAGGCTTGTGCCTGCAAGTGCACCACTGCCGAGCGGCAATACATTGATACGTTTCAGACAGTCGCCCAACCGATCCTTGTCCCGAGCAAACATCTCGTAATAGGCGAGCAGGTGATGCGACAGCAGAACAGGCTGAGCCCGCTGTAAATGGGTATATCCAGGCATGCAGGCCCCCAGGTATTTCCGGGCCAGGCTGACGAATCCTTTCTGCAGATCTGAGATGAGATCAATCAGATTCCGGCAGACATCCCGAAGATAAAGCCGCATATCAAGTGCAACCTGGTCATTACGGCTCCGCGCCGTATGGAGTTTCTCCCCGGCCTGCCCCACTTTCTCCACCAGGGCCTTTTCAATATTCATGTGGATATCTTCCAGTTCATCCCGAAAGACAAAAGCATGGTTTTCGATTTCAGATTCAATCTCCGACAGACCTTTCAGGATCAGTTCAAGCTCTGAAGGTGAGAGCAATCCGGTCTTGGCAAGCATTTTGGCATGGACCCTGCTCCCGGCAATATCATACCGGTAAAGCCGCTTATCAAAATGAATCGACGCACTGAATGTTTCAGCGGCCTGAGCGGTCTTTTCGGTAAAACGCCCGCCCCACGGTTTATTCGTTCCTGATTTGGTTTTCATTTTTTCTTCAAGGCCGCAATCTGTAACCTTAAGGCATTAAGCTTGATAAATCCCGCAGCATCTGCCTGATTGTAAACCTCATCCTCTTCAAAGGTTGCTAAACTTTCCTGGTACAGTGATTGTTCTGACCTGCGCCCCACCGGCATGCAGTTGCCCTTGTAAAGCTTGAGCCGAACTGTCCCGTTTACAGAAGACTGGGTCTCATCCATTGTTTTCTGCAGCAGTCTCATTTCCGGCGAGAACCAGAAGCCGTTATACACCAGTTCCGAGTAACGGCCGACCAGGCTGTCCCTGATCCGCATGACCTCCCTGTCCATGGTAATTGTCTCCAGATCCCGATGCGCTGTACGCAAAATAGTACCACCTGGAGTTTCATAAACACCCCGGGATTTCATACCGACAAAACGGTTCTCCACCATATCAAGCCGACCGATACCGTTATCTCCGCCCAAGGTGTTCAATTCGTGGAAAAGCTCTCCGGGCCGCATGGTTTTTCCATTGATCGCCACAGGATTCCCCTGGGCAAAATCAAGTTCCACATAAGTAGGTTTATCCGGGGCATCCTCGGGAGCTTTCGTCATTTTGAACATACCGGGATCGGGTTCATTCCAAGGGTCTTCCAGAATCCCTCCCTCAAAACTGATATGCAGCAGGTTTTCGTCTGAACTGTAAGGCTTCTCCTTTGTCACCGGCACCGGGATGTTATGCTCCGTGGCATAGCCTATCAGGCGGGTCCGTGAGTTCAGATCCCATATGCGCCACGGTGCAATGATCTTCAGGTGCGGGTTCAGGGCCAGGTAGGTTAACTCAAAGCGCACCTGGTCATTCCCTTTGCCGGTGGCACCATGACTGACCGCATCAGCACCTTCAGTCTCAGCCAGTTTTACCTGCTCCCTGGCAATAAGCGGTCGGGCCAGGGACGTTCCCAGCAGATAGGAGCCCTCATAAATGGCATTGGCCCTAAAAGCCGGGAAGATAAAATCCTTGACAAAGGTCTCTTTCAGGTCCTCGATAACCACCTTTTCCGCACCTGTTGCCATTCCCTTTTCCCGGACAGCATCCCAGTTTTCATCCTGCCCCAGGTCCGCTGCAAATGCCACAACCGGGCATTCATAATTTTCCTGGAGCCATTTGAGGATAACCGAGGTATCAAGTCCACCGGAATAGGCAAGAACGATCTTATTTACTGTCATCAATAATCACCTGAAAACAAATATTCACACATGGTTTAATTTGCTGTTTTCACTCTTTATACGAATAACTTTATAGATGTCTTTGTCCGACTGTATTATACGATATGTTTTTCAAGTATTGCCTTATGGATATGAAGCTTATTTTCCGCCTGATCAAAAGCCACACACTGCTCCCCTTCAAGAACCTCTTCTGAAATCTCTTCCCCGCGGTGGGCCGGCAGACAGTGCAAGACAATGCAGTCCGGCCTGGCATGGCTTAACAGTTTCGCATCAACCTGAAATGCCTGGAAAGCCTGCTGTCTTTCCTGCTGCTCGCTTTCCTGCCCCATGCTGGCCCAGACATCAGTATTAATCACATGCGCGTCCCTGACAGCTCCAACAGGGTCACGCACTACCCTGATCCTGCCTTCAGCCTCCTGCTGTGCCGCCTTTAGAATAGCCGGGGCAGGCTCATAACCTTGCGGACAGGCAAGAACCAGCTCAAAACTGAAGCGGGCGGCTGCCTGCACCCAGGAGTTCGCCATATTATTGCCATCCCCGATCCAGGCAATTTTTAAATCATCCAGGCGCCCCTTGTGTTCAATTACTGTCATCAAATCACTTAAGACCTGACAGGGATGGAAAAGATCCGTAAGGGCGTTTATTACCGGGATTGTTGCGTAGCGGGCAAGCTCTGTTACCCTTTCCTGACTAAAGGTCCTGACAACCAGGCCGTCCACATAGCGTGACATAACCATGGCCGTATCCTTCAGTGGTTCACTCCTGGCAAGCTGGGTCTCTTTTGCCGACAGAAAAATGACCTGGCCGCCTAAACCATACATGGCCGCCTCAAACGAAACCCTGGTCCTGGTCGAAGCCTTTTCAAAAATAAGGGCAATTGTTTTGCCTGCCAAGTTTGTATGACGTATGCCGGCAGCAGTTTCCTGCTTCAGGGCAATTGCCCTGTCAATGTAAGCCAACAGCTCTTCCCTGCTGAAGTCACTGAGCTGTAATAAATGTGTTGCCATGGTCCTACTCTCAGAAATAGTTAAGGCCCAATTTCCGTCTTAATTGCTGCACAAATAACACGGTTAAATTGAGCCAAATAAAAAAATTTACTAGATAGCTGCGGTTTTGGAAAGGTTTTTTTAACCGCAATTTGAAATTATATCAATATGTTTTTAGGGAAACTGCTGGCGAAAAAGGCTATCTCCGGGCTGATTACAGAAAAAGTCAGATAAATTCTGCAAAAACCTTATCAAGTTCCTTGATCAAGAGATCAATCTCATCCCGGCTGACCACCAGCGGCGGAATGAACCTGAGTACAGCATTGCCGGCAAAATTGATAAGCACGCCCCGTTCAAAAAGCTTCTGCACTATGGCCGGGCCCTGCTCTATACCCGCTTCGGTGAGCACCAGCCCCTGAAGCAGACCAAGCCCACGCTGGCCAGTGGCAAGTGTAGGATATTTTGCGGCAAGGCCAGCCAGCTTTCCGGCAAGATACTCTCCCTTGGCGCAGACCTCCGCCAGAAATCCCTCTGCCAGTATAATTTTCACGGTGGCCACGGCAGCAGCAGCAGCTACCGGATTACCCCCAAAGGTGGAAGCATGGGAGCCGACGGTAAAATAGGAACCGATCGTGTCACTTGTCAGCATGGCACCTATAGGTAAACCGTTGGCCAGGGCCTTGGCCGAGGTCAGAATATCTGGAACAACACCCAGCTGCTCATAAGCAAACAAAGTACCTGTCCGGCCAATCCCTGTCTGAACCTCATCAAAAATGAGCAGCAGTCCCTTGTCGTCACAAAGCTGACGGATTTTTGCCAGGTACTCCCTTTCCAACGGCCGCACCCCGCTTTCACCCTGCAGGGGCTCACACAGGATCGCGCAAGTGTTCGGAGAAATAAGTTTTTCCAGGGCAGCGATATCGCCAAATTCTGCATGCAGAAACCCTGACGGCAGCGGCTCAAACCCCTGATGGAATTTTGGCTGACCGGTTGCTGCAACCGTTGCCAGGGTCCTGCCGTGAAAGGAACCAGCTAATGATATGATCTCAAACCGTCCCGCACCACTGTATTTGCGCGCCAGTTTTATGGCAGCTTCATTGGCCTCTGCACCGCTGTTGCCGAAAAATACCCGGTCAGCAAAAGAATGTGATACCAGGAGTTCGGCGAGCTCTGTCTGGGGTTGCGTATGAAAGAGATTTGAGACATGGACCAGTTTGGCGGCCTGAGCGCAGATCGCCCTGGTAACCTCGGGATGGCAATGTCCCAGGCTGCAGACAGCTATACCTGCCAGAAAATCAAGGTATTTCCGGCCGTCAGCATCCTCAAGTACACAACCTTCCCCTTTAACCAGGACGGCCGGGAACCTGCTGTAAGTTGAGATAAACACCTTATTGCTCCTTTCCATCCAGCTGCTGTTGCCGTGACTCATAGCACAATCTCCGTGCCCACTCCTTCACGGGTGAACATTTCCAGCAGTATGGCATGCTCCACCCGTCCATCAATGATATGAGTCTTGACAACGCCAGCCGTAAGTGCAGCCTGGCAGCATTTGACCTTGGGAATCATGCCGCCGGCAATTGCGCCTGATGCCAGGAGTTTATCAATTTCCGCGCTGCTTAAAGACGGGATCAGCTTTGAATTCTTATCAAGCACACCTACAACATCTGTGAGCAGAATAAGCTTGGCAGCCTTAAGGTGCTCTGCCACCGCCCCTGCCACCAGATCAGCATTGATATTGTAGGAAAAGTTATCCTCGCCAACACCCACAGGTGCAATCACGGGGATAAAATCCTGCACATCAAGGGTCTGCAGAATATCAGGGTTGACCTGGGTCACCTCACCGACCCGGCCAAGATCGATCAATTCCGGCGGGGCATCTGTAACCTGGCTTTTCTGGATGGTCATCTTTTTGGCCATGATCAGGTTGCCGTCCCTACCGGATAACCCTACTGCCTTGCCGCCGTGATGGTTGATCAACCCGACAATCTCCTTGTTGACCTTACCGACAAGCACCATTTCCACAACATCCATGGTCTCGGTATCGGTAACCCGCATGCCTTCTATATAGCTGGGCTTGATCTGCATCTTTTCAAGTACCCTGTTTATCTGGGGGCCGCCGCCATGAACGATTACCGGATTAATGCCTATATATTTCATCAGGATGATATCCAGGGCGAAATTCTTCTTCAATTCCTCATCCACCATGGCATGACCACCATATTTGATCACCACTGTCTTATTGAAGAATTTCCTGATATAGGGCAATGACTCAATTAATATTTTTGCCTTTTCTATGGATTCTTTCATTATATTCTCCACTCAACCCTGGACAGATATTACTCGCCTGAAAAATGCAGCTATCGTACTGTAGAAATTAACGGGCTGCCCAGTTCAATATCAGCCGATCATTTTAATGATTCCTTACTTTTATGTAAAGGCATCTTTACTGTCAAGCTTGTTTGCTGGCACTTTACAATCTCTTCAACAAAAAGTATGTTCTGTCCTGTGACAGCATAACAGGGGTTAAATGTACTTTAAAAAATAAGTATAAAATTTCACGACTGGTAGATTAATATGCGGGTAATAATTGTTGCAGCAAGTTTCATTCTCATATTCTGCTGGACATCCGGAGCATTGGGCCAGCAAGGTGGGGGGGCAGCGACGCCCATCCAGATAGAAGCTGACCGGATGGAATCTTCCAGAGAGAATGGTGCTGTTTTGTTCTTCGGCAATGTCAAGGCCAACCAGGGCAGGCTTATTATCAGTGCGGACGAAATGACCGTGGTCTATGCCAGGAGCGGAAAACAGCCTGATACATCAGCTGAAGCTGCAGCTGGTCCGAGCCAGAAAATCGA
>JAFDCT010000247.1 GCA_019312695.1 Deltaproteobacteria bacterium
ACCATTCCAGTGAGAAAAGCTGTAAAATAATGGAGCGGGAAACGAGATTCGAACTCGCGACTTCAACCTTGGCAAGGTTGCACTCTACCACTGAGTTATTCCCGCTCGCGCAAACCAACTGGAAAGGCAGGGAATATAACGGGTCACCTGTATGTTGTCAATAAAAAAACTTGTGGCTGCCGGAGACCTGTTTGTGGTCCTAAAAGGCTGTCAGGGTATTTTTTTAAAAAAAATCTCACATCGCTATTGCCCTCTAACCAGACAAATTGTATAGGTAGTGAGAATCATTATGGTGAAATGATATTTTAATGGCGTATTGACCGGGACCAACCATGCCATAGAACCTGAATTGTCGGACAGCAGAATACAACAGCAACACCGTATAAACTTATGCGTTTAAGGCTAAGCATATACAAGCAGCCGCTGGGAATATAAAAACCCCTACAAAACACTGGAGTAACGTTCATGGGCAATTCATCCAGAGTCGGGAAAATACACCGCAAAACCAAAGAGACAGATATCAGGCTGAGCCTCAAACTTGACGGCCTTGGTAATACTTCGATACGAACCGGTGTGTCCTTCATGGATCATATGCTGACACTCTTTGGTGTGCACGGTTTTTTTGATCTTGACATTGATGGCAGCGGCGATACCGATGTCGATGACCATCATACAGTTGAAGACCTCGGCATCTGTCTAGGACAGGCTTTTAAGGCTGCCCTGGGAGATCTGAGTGGTATCTGCAGGTACGGCTTCAGCGTTATTCCCATGGACGAGGCCTTGGCCCAGGTCACAGTCGATATTTCCAATCGGCCCTATCTTTATTTTGCTGCACCTATCAAGGATGAGAAAGTCGGCACCTTTGATACTGCCCTTGCCAAAGAGTTCCTCAGGGCCATGGCTCTGCATGCAGGCCTCACGCTGCATATTAAAGTGGAACATGGTGACAATACACATCACATTATCGAAGCCGTCTTCAAGGCACTGGGAAGGGCCCTCGGACAAGCTGTCAGCCCTGAACCGAGAACCAAAGGGCCGCTTTCTTCCAAAGGATCCTTATAAAATAGAAATCATTACTGTCAATATATAAGATTGCAGTTTTTTAAAAGGGGTGTTTCTGTGAAAAACTTTGGCATTATCTTTATCCGCTGTTTCGTTATACTTTCATTTGCTCTTTTCGCTTCCTGCGCCCAAATTGCCCAGGAAGAAGCAAAGGATCTCGTTCCCATTAATACCATAGGTGTCCTGCCGGCACTTCCTGTGAGTATAAGCGTACAGCCATCAGACACAAAAACCATGGAACAGCTGGAGGCTGGAGCCCAAATCATCGATACTTTGTTGCTCGAATATTTCAGCAGCCATAAAAATGTCCGTTTCATATCACAGGCGGAGCTTGAAAGTTTGCAGACAGGCCAGGCCGGCAACCCCATCTACCTGGCAAGAGAGGCCGGCCGACAACTCGCTTACGATGCTGTCCTGGTGACTGAAGTCATCCGCTATCAGACAAGGACAGGGACCGCTTATGCTGTTGACAGCCCTGCCTCTGTTGCTTTCGCTTTTAAACTTCTCGCTGCAGCAAACAGCCAGGTTATCTGGAGTGCGGAATTTGACCAGACCCAACAACCGCTTTTCGAAAATATTCTGAAATCCCGTACCACCGGCTCAGGTTTTCGCTGGCTCACTGCGGCAGAACTAACGGAAGCCGGCATGACCAAAAAACTCAACAGCTGTCCCTACCTCCATAAGGACTGATACAAAGGCTTGAACACTTTTTGCAGTTATTTATTGCTTATAAAGTGTAACCTGCGGAGAAATTCCCTGCCCAAGCAATACTGGCAAACAAACACTCCGGCTGGGCCTCCTGCAATAACTGGAGACCGCGTGCTGTGAGAAATATGCCGCTGCATGTATCCATGAACATTTTAACCAAGACAGCAAATCGAAGTATCGGCCAGGCCATGCATCATTATTCCATGCTGGCTGACGGTGACCGGGTTCTCATTGCTGTTTCAGGTGGTGTGGACAGCCTGGTGCTCACCTCAATTCTCAAACTCTGGCAACACAAAGCTCCGATTCACTATGAAATTTTTGCTGTCTACATTGACAACGGTTTTGATATGTTAACGGGTGAAAAGGTTGTCGTGCAGCTGCAGAAAGCAGGAGTTCCCTTCCTGATCGAAAAAACAGACTTCTGGCACAGGGCTGCAACTGCGGAAGAAGGTAAAAGCGTTTGTTATCATTGCGCACGTTTACGCAGGAATCGACTTTTTGCGCTTGCAGAAGAGCAGGGGTTCAACAAAATAGCTTTCGGTCATCACAAAGATGATATCCTTGAAACCTTTTTCATCAACCTGCTTTATGCCGGCAATATCAGCACCATGGTGCCAAAACAGAAACTTTTTAACGGTACTATCCATATTATCAGACCGCTGGCCTATCTCGACAAAAAAGACATATTGAAAATCGCCGCTAATGCCGGCATCACACCGGTGAAAAATCCCTGCCCGCAGGATAATGACTCGAAAAGACAAGTCGCAAGAAAGGTGGTCGCTGACTTAAGCCAACTGAACCCCAAGGTCAAATCCAATATTTTTGCAGCACTTTCTAATATCCGCCAGGAATATCTCCTGGACAGCCGAGAGGTCTAGTTACGCGTAACAGGCTTTTTGCCTTCCCGGTTTTTTTAATTGAGTCAGCCATGCTGTCTGGTAAAATCCCTACCCGGATGCTTGACAATTTTTGTCGTTTTCTCCCCCTTAAGCACGATTATCCGGTTATTTCCCCACATCAGTCATATTTCTTGCGTTACAATAAACAGCGTATTTGCTTGAAACCATACGATATTTTATGATTTTTTCAGGAAGAAGGCCCTTTGGGGAATGCTGGCATATTTATTGCTTAAATTATTTTAAAGGCCTCTTTGGGCATGACAGGTAAAACTGTGTTCATTGGGGCGACAGACTGCAATTATTACCAAGGGCTCGAAGCTGGGGAGGGAACTACTCAGATAGACCGAAGTTGAAGGAGGTAAAAAATGGCTGTCTGGAAATATTCCATAAGAGGGGATGAAGTACGGCACGGCAGTAAAACCCGAAAGAAACTGACGAAAGATGGCTGCAATGAACCGTTCAAAAACCGCTTCTGGTGCCCCAAGTTACAGTGGTTCCAGTGTGAGCCCTGCCCATTTCTGAACATAGCTGAATGCGAAAACTTTGAAACCCTGTGCGGGGCTTTGTAACCCATTGAGGATTTTCATCTTTCAGTAAGACTGTCTGCAGTTACCTGCGGCAGGAAACGATGATCTTCTGTGGTCTTGGCTCAATTTTCTACCACTCCCAATCATAATACTACCCACAACCCCAGTGTCGGAAATACATGGATTGTTCCCCAGTCAAAGCAGGTGAAAACCTTTAATTTCTTGATAAGCTGACCAATTCTCCCACAGACCCCTGGGAGGCAACAGAAATTCGTATTGGTGTTTCCCGCCAACAGGGGTTGTCATTCAAAGCCTGTACAGCAGAGTGAAAAGCAATTTCAGGATGATTGTTTTCCTCGCTCAAGTGGGCCAGGACGACATGCTGCAGTTTTTCATGTGCCAGTTCCTGGAGAAAAACAGCTGCTTTGGTATTATCCAGATGCCCGTGGCTGGACCGTATTCTCTGTTTAAGATAAGGGGGATAGCTGCCATTCTGCAGCATTTCAATGTCATGGTTGCTTTCAAGCACAAGGGCCTGACAGGCTGCCAACCTGTGCAGCATGAGGCGCGACACCTTGCCGGTATCCGTGCAGTATCCGAAGGAAACATCCCCATTTGAAATTCTGAAACCCACCGGATCTTCGGTGTCATGCGATATTGAAAAGGGATGAATCTCCAGACTGCGGAAAAAAAAAGGTCTGCCTGTTTCAAACTCGTTATAGGAAAAAAGGTTATGTATAATTTTCGAAGCAGCGGAAAATGTTGCAGAGTTTGCATAAACAGGAATCTTTGCCCGGCGGGACAACACCCCAACGCCCTGGATATGGTCATTATGCTCATGGGTTACCAGGATGGCATTAATTGCCGCTAGTTCAACACCTATGGCTGAGAGTCTTTTCTGCAGTTCGATACCGGACATACCTGCATCAATAAGGATACTGGTCCCGCCGGCTTCAAGATAAGTGGCATTGCCCCTGCTGCCGCTGCCTAGAACACAAAACCTCATCCTCTATCCTGTATAAATGATTTTGAAAGTTTTTTTTTAGATATATTATCCATTTCATCAACCTTTTAAA
>JAFDCT010000248.1 GCA_019312695.1 Deltaproteobacteria bacterium
GAAAAAGTTGGCCCGACTCATCAACTGCATGAGGACCTCATCATTGGCAAGATCGGTACTGGCCTCGGTGAGCAGAGCAAAGGGGTATTTATGCTCCTTCTGCCATTCCAGAAGCGATGGCAGCATTTTTTTCACTTCGCCCTTGTTGCCGATGAAATTGTCGTCAACTATAAAGACCGATTTCCGCCATCCTGTGTCATAGAGGGCCTGGAATTCTTTTTTCATCTGTTCAGGGGTTTTGCCTCGCGGGGTCCTGCCGTTCATGATAACGATATCACAGAACTCGCAGTTGTACGGGCACCCCCTGGAATATTGAATTGCCATTGTCGCATAATTGCGTGTATTGATGAGCGACCAGAGTGGAATTGGAGTTTCGGCAATATCCGGCCGTTTGTCTGAAGTATAAACATGCCTGAGCTGCCCCTTCTCAAGGTCCTCGAGAAAAAGAGGCAGTGTCACTTCGGCCTCATTTAAAACAAAATGATCGACTCCGGTAAAATCTTCATGCTGGGTGGTAAAGGCAGGCCCGCCGGCAACGATTTTTTTTCCATGGGCCCTGCACCTGTCGATAATTTCCTGGGCACTCTTTTTCTGGACGATCATGGCACTTAAAAAAACCATGTCCGCCCATTCTATATGCTCATCTTTCAGGGACCCCACATTCAGATCCACCAGCTTTTTCTGCCATTCTTCCGGCAGTATGGCGCCAACGGTCAGCAGTCCCAGGGGAGGAAAGGCCGCTTTTTTAGAGATGAATTTCAAAACATGTTTGAAGCTCCAGAACGTATCGGGATATTCTGGGTAAACAAATAAAACTTTCATTTTCACAACCTTAAAAAATAATGTTTACCGCCCTGACTCTTTATTAAGCGGTCAGTTCAGTGGTGATGGGACCGGACGGAACACCGGGAAAATGGAAATATTCTCAGTCCATAGGACATCAAAGCCTCCCGGGAGAATTTTGTTTCCCCGGAGGCTTTCTATGGCAATTTATAAATAGATTCCCTGCTCACAAGAGACTTCCGGTAGAGGTTGTGATAACGGTAAGAATAGGAACGCAGAAATTGTTACCTGTCAGCTAATCTTTATATTTTAAGGGTGGGAAAGGTACAAGTCAATGTTAGATTGCTCCCTCTATTTCGGGATGGCCGGCGATTCTGCCTGCAGATTTTCCAATTACACATAAAGATCAACATGTTAGCACTTCATGATCCGGGACAACTTTTTTATCAACCCCGAATTATATTTTGTTACTGTGATCCAAAAAAATTTAATCGCTTGTAAATAACTGAGATACGAGTATGATTAATTGTAGTTTATCGGCGAAAAATACTTCGTATCCATCTCTTTCTTGCAACAAGCTTTTTTCCTTTCAATCGCTATCTTGACGATACTGTTGATCTATTTGTTGACAATGCTACAAAAGGAGCCTTTCATGAAAGTTTATGTTGGCAATCTGATTTACAATATGACCGAAATAGAACTCAAAAATCTTTTCACCCCTTTTGGGGAAGTGCTCTATTCCCGCATTATCACAGATCAATATACCCGACAGTCAAAAAATATGGGTTACGTAAAAATGGCGGTAAAGGAAGAGGGAAAAACAGCGGTGGAAGAATTAAACGGCACAACAATAAATAACAGAGTCCTCACTGTCAGAAAGGCTTAATCAGTTCAGTTTGTGGCTGCTGATACCATCATATCAAGGAAAAAGAAAAAATATGGAAGCACATAGAGAAGAGGAAAGAAGAGGCCGGGCCCAGAATGTCCTGGGCCGGATGTATCAAAGCGGCGAAGGCGTCCCGCGTAACTGGAGCAAGGCCGCTGCCTGCTTCCGCGAGGCTGCGGAGCTTGGCGACATGAACGGTCAATACAACCTGGCCAGGATGTACCAGCAGGGCACTGAGGTCAGACGCAACAACCACGAAGCGGCAAAATGGTTCCGCATGGCCGCCGTGCAGGGGCATACTCAAGCCCAATACTGTCTTGGTGCTTTTTACGAGAAAGGCATAGGGATTCCCCAGGATCTCAAGGAAGCTCTAAAGTGGAAACTTGCTGCAGCGGAGAAGGGCGAACCCCGGGCCCAGAATCATTGCGGCGTCAGGTATGCCAGAGGCAGTGGCGTCCAGAAAAATTACCGTAAGGCTTACATGTGGCTGCGCCTGGCCGTCATGCAGGGCAACCGGCAGGCCAGGAAAAATATCTCCATCCTGACAGATAAAATGACCCCGGTGCAGATCTCAGATGCCAGTCAGATGGTCCGTGAATGGAAGCCGAAAACCTGAACAGCAGAGCCCGATACCATAATCATATGCTCACCGGAGAAGCTTGACCAGGATACGCCAGATAGCCTTTTCCCATCGCATCGAAGAATACCTGCGTAATGCCGATTCTTTCGACCAGCAGAAATGCAACTCCTCCCTCTATAAAGTAATAACTCAGCAAAAAGACAAAACATCACCAGCCGGCACCCCTGAAGAGGGTGGCAAGGTTATGCGGGGGCTGAACTTCAGCGATCATATCGGCCTGGTTATGTTGCTGATCGAACGTGCCTACCGAAGCCTGCGTGAAGAGACAAATACCGGAACCTTTGCCCGGGCCGTTGCCAAGGCGCTGCAGACATACGCAGACCCGATCATTGACGGCGACTACGCCTGTTTTCCATATCCCTACTTTCTTTTTCACGGCCTTGATAAACCAACCACCGAAGAAGTTGTCAGAAAGCTGGAGGAAAACGGTAGGATCATGCATGAAACTCTGGCCTGCCGGGCCCGATTCATGGCAAAACATGGGGGGCCGGTCTACCTTGAACAGGAGACAAAAATGCTGATGGAAGAAGGCGCAGTAGAAGACACTTCCGGTATTTGCTGCTACCTGACCAAAGCCTCCGAAGAATATCCCCACGGCACGGATCGCAGCTATATTGCCAAGGTCAGCTTCTTCCTGGATACGCACAACAAAGAAATTATTGTCATCACCATCCAGGGACAGCGCATCCAGAGGGGCAACAAGGAAAGAAGCAGGGATTTCGCCCGCCTGGCGCATAATCTCGGGATAGACCCGAGGGCCTATATTCTTAAATACATCTGCAAAGTCGGCAGGCAGGAAGCCTATCAGAAAACAAGAGTCATAAAACCACATGTCCACCCGATGTTTCTCGACAGCCATGAAGGCTTTATGGCCCGCTACGCGCCGGTCATAAGAGAGGCAGGCATTACTGAGGAATGCTGCTGCTACCTGGAAGGAAGTTTGTCAGCATCTGATGGATAAAAAAACATACCCGCTCCCCTTTTTTTAACCATTAACCGTCCGCCTCTGCTCAAATGAAAGAAAGTTGTTGATTTTCTAATATTTTCGGTTATAATTTAGGCAATCGTTGTGTAGTTCCTATTTGTAGTACGTAAATTACAGAAAAGCTAGCCGCACAAACCTCAGGACGAGGCGTGCGGTTTTTTTGTTTGAACACAATGAAGACCAGCCGGTTTATATTTCATAACCCGGTGATCTTAACAAAGCGGTTCCAGGTGAACCGCGATTAGTAAGGAGCAGTAAAATGGTAGAAGGTACAGTTAAATGGTTTAATGATGCAAAGGGTTTCGGTTTTATCGAGCAGGATGGCGGCAAGGACGTATTCGTGCACCACACTGCAATTAAAGCCGATGGCTTCAAATCCCTCCAGGAGGGTGCCCGGGTTCAATTCGAGGTTGTTGCAGGCCCCAAAGGTCCGGCAGCAGAGAATGTTACCCAGCTGTAAACAGAAACATTAAACATTGACAAGACCCCGCATTGTGCGGGGTCTTTTTTTCGCAGTTTCTTTTCCGCAAAGACACAACTTTAATTAAGGACGGATTTTTGGCCAGAACAAACTATTCATTTGAGAAGCGCCAGAAAGAATTGGCAAAGAAGAAGAAAAAAGAGGAAAAAAAGAAGCGCCGTCTGGAGAAACAGAACGAGGCGGCCGAGGCAAAGGACAACCTTTCTCCGCAGGACGATTAAGCGCTCAATACCTCTCTTTTTCTGACCCGGAATACGTCATGCCATAGGGAACACCCTATGGCTTTTTTACTATAAGGACACCCCAATGATAACTGCAACCAATATTGCGCTCGCCTATGGCAAGAGAGTGATCTTCCAGGACGTCAATATCAAATTTACCCCCGGCAACTGTTACGGCCTGATCGGCGCTAACGGCGCCGGCAAATCCACCTTTCTGAAAATCC
>JAFDCT010000249.1 GCA_019312695.1 Deltaproteobacteria bacterium
AGATTTGCCAAGAAAAATCCCTCTGCTGCAGGTATATTCGCCATTACAGATAAGCAGGACCTGGATAGTCTGCTGGCAACAGTAGATATTGCTGATGTCTGGGGTATAGGACGTCGTCACGCTGCCCGCCTGAAAAAACATGCCATCCGTACCGCACTGGAACTTACAAACTGTGCTGACAGCTGGATCAGGGGACAATTGACTGTTAGGGGGTTGCGAACGGCCATGGAACTGCGGGGAATTCCCTGCATCTCCCTGGAAAAAGCGGTGCCATCCAAAAAATCAATCTGCACCTCCAGGTCATTCGGCCAGCCAGTGCAAAGCCTGGCCCAGCTGCAGGAAGCCGTTGCCACTTATGCCGCACAGGCTGCTTACAAATTGCGGCAAGCAGGGCTCCGTACCACTGTTGTCGATGTCTTCATCCGCACCAACGGCTTCAAAAAAAATGAACCGCAATATTGTAACCGGAGAACTTTTGTACTGGAAGGAGCTTCTTCCCACACTGGCACCCTGATCAGGGTTGCGCTGGCATCTCTCAAAGCCATATACCGCCCCGGTTATCGCTACCAGAAAGCGGGAGTGCTGTTGAACGGCCTCGTACCTGAAAACTATGAGCAACTGTGCCTTTTTCGACCGCCGGCACCACGCACCGTCTCTCTCATGCAGGCAGTGGACGAAATCAACAGACGCTGGGGCCGCGACACTATCCAGACTGCTGCTGCCGGGCTTGTCAAGGAATGGCGTTTCCGGCAGATGAAAAAGTCTCCGGCCTATACTACACGCTGGTCCGAACTTCCCACCGTAAAAGCCTCTTTCCCTGAAAGCTTTTCTGTGGCATAATAGAATCCGCATGGGTCACAACATATCATATAAGACGCAAAACTGGACTAACTGGAGGAAGAGGTGGAAAAAGAAGAGTTTGTGGAGGCACGCTCAAAACTTGATAAAACCCAGAAGGAAATGTCGCAGCTTCTTGGTGTATCTGTAAAGGCTGTATACAGTTATGAACAGGGTTGGCGCTCGATTCCGACCCACGTGGAACGTCAGGTATTTTTTCTTTTATTGAGAATAAGAGGCAAACGAAACCTAATCAAAGCCAAACCCTGCTGGGTCATAAAGAAATGTCCGCCAAAACGCCGCAAAGAATGCCCGGCCTATGAATATAATGCCGGGAAATTCTGCTGGCTGGTCAATGGTACTATCTGCGAATGCAAGACCCAAAAAAACTGGAAGGAGAAAATGAATATCTGCCGCGAATGTGCAGTTATGAGAGATCTTCTGTAGCTACTCTTCTGGAAAACCAATGACAAACTCACCTGGAAAACCCCGTAAAGATAAGCCTGATCCCCAAAGAATGGCTGTATTGCGAGCTTTGCCGCTTGAAATCAAGCAGCAAATCAACGGCGAAGAAGCCCGGGCATTTCTCTACAACGAAGAATTACCGGAAAGTTTGTTGGAGAAGCTCAAGGACTATCTGGAAGATATCAAGCCAGCGTAACTCCCTGCCTAAGCACCGCAGCGGATCAACGCGGTATTGCTGGCGAAGGGGATAAAAAAACTGACAGACTTCAGTTTATTACCGCCCTGCCGTAACCTAAAAATAGAAACGAAATAACTTACAGCCGCTGTAAGTTCATGTTTACAGTTCCTTTTTCCAGAAGGCGATGATGCCATTGCTGCCAAACGAAACCTGAACGAGTTCCCATCCGGCTGCCCCTTCATCATTTAAAATATTCTGCAGTGTTTCCGTCTGGTCATGGGGTATCTGATCCAAGGTGCACTCACCTGCGTCAGTACAATAATAGACCAGTTCACTGAATGCTTCTGCCGGATGTTTAGTGATTTTATATTCAAAATTCCTCATGGTTCCCTTGTGCCCAATCTGCTATATTGCTGTTTTTAATGTAAAGAATATAACTAACCTATTTTTCTAAAAAAAATAATCCTATTATTATAATAAGTATCGTCGATCCAACTCTCAAGATGCAAACATCAAAAGATAAAAAAATAGATTATTCAGTCATAATACCTGCCTACAACGAAGAGTCATTCCTGCACGAAACCCTTGTAAGTCTAAAGTCCGCTATGGCAGAAATCCAGCAGCAAGGTGAAATTATAATTGTAGATAATGATTCAACTGACAGCACAGCAGATATCGCCAAAAAAAATGGCACCAGGATTGTCTTTGAACCTTTTCGCCAGATTGCCAGGGCCCGCAACACCGGGGCCAAGGCAGCAAAAAGCGCCTTCCTCGTATTTTTAGATGCAGACACACTTCTCCCTCCTCCATTATTGAAACAGGCCATTACCCTTCTTGAAAGTGGAACCAGCTGTGGCGGCGGCACACTGCTCAGTTTTGATTCAGAGCTCCCTTTTCTGGCTGAAAAACTTGTCAAGTTCTGGAACTTGCTTTCCAAGACAAAAAAGCTTGCTGCAGGAAGCTTCATATTCTGTTTGGCCCAGGCCTTTTTCGAAACAGGAGGATTTGATGAGAAAACATTTGCCGGTGAAGAGGTTTTTCTATCACGCCGGATAAGAAGATGGGGCAAAAAGCGGAACCTGCACTTTACCATTCTTGAAGAACATCCTGTTGTTACCTCAGGCCGGAAATTCCATTGGTATTCATCACTACAGATTGCCCTTCTGCTTCTTCTGTTTACAGTTTTTCCTTTTGCCCTCCGCAGCCGCTCATTATGCCGCTTCTGGTATAACAGGCCTGCAAAATTTTGATCATCAATGAACCATTGGGCAGGAATATTAAAAAATTTCTTCATCAAACTAATACAGGACAAACCGGCTCCTAGCCTGCCCCGGGTATTTATGATAATGTTATTATTAACCTATATGCTTTCTCAATTTCTTACAATTAATCATCGAGATGATCGGCAAACTTTTTTGACATTGGTTACCAATTCATGAAGCGACGTAATACATTTTGATTATGCAGCACACTTTTAACCTTTCCTGAAATATGCGGAGAAAAACTCATATGCAATACGACAGAATTAAAGATATTCTGGCAAAAGAACCTCTGAACGAAAAAATTGAAATCCGGGGTTGGCTGAGAACACGGCGGGATGCAAAAGATTTTTCATTTCTCGAACTGAATGACGGGTCATGTCTTGCCAACCTCCAGATTATTGCTTCTTCAGATCTGGGAAACTATCAGGATGTTATCGTAAAGCTTCATACTGGCTGTTCCTTGAAAGTTACAGGCGAATTGAAGGAATCTCCCGCCAAAGGCCAAAAAATTGAGCTCCATGCTGAAGAAATTGACATATATGGCTGGGCCGACCCTGAGATATACCCTCTCCAGAAAAAAAGACATTCCTATGAGTTCTTGAGAACCATTGCCCACTTAAGGCCTCGGACAAACAGTCTTGGTGCCATTGCCAGGATCAGATCTTCGCTGAGCTTTTCCGTGCACCAATTCTTTCACACTCATGGTTTTGTCTATGTCCATACCCCAATTATTACAACAATTGACTGTGAAGGTGCAGGTGAAATGTTTAAAGTAGTTGCCCCTGAAGATGTCCTGAACGATATATCAGGCATTCAAAGCAATGCTGATTTTTTCGGTAAACCGGCCAACCTGACTGTCAGCGGCCAATTGCAGGCTGAAGTCTATGCCATGGCTCTAGGTAAGGTGTATACTTTCGGCCCCACATTCAGGGCGGAAAATTCAAACACCAGCCGGCACCTGGCTGAATTCTGGATGGTTGAGCCCGAAATGGCCTTTTATGACCTGGCTGACAATATGAATTTGGCAGAATCCTTCCTGAAATACCTGGTTCGACATACTCTTGAAAACGATAGTGAGGATCTTCATCTTTTTGCGAACTTTGTTGATAAAAATCTGTACCGGAAGTTACAAAATATACTTGAAGAACCCTTTTCCAGGATCACCTACACTGAAGCAATAAAACTTCTGCAGAAATCCCCTCAAAAATTTGACTTCCCGGTTGAATGGGGCACTGACCTGCAGGCAGAACATGAACGCTATCTCTGTGAAGAAATATTTGACCGGCCACTGTTTGTTACAGACTACCCTCGGGACATCAAACCATTTTATATGCGGATTAATGATGACAATGCCACTGTAGCGGCTATGGACCTTTTGTTGCCCGGCATCGGCGAGATAATAGGCGGCAGCCAAAGAGAGGAGCGCTATGATGTGCTTGTATCCAGAATGCAGGAAATGCATCTCAACCTTGATGAATACAACTGGTATCTTGACCTGAGAAGATACGGCACAGTGATCCATTCAGGATTCGGCCTCGGATTTGAACGGTTCCTGCAATTTATTACGGCCATGAAAAATATCAGGGAGGTTATACCTTTTCCCCGTACTCCAGGTTCTGCTCTTTATTGAATGAATTACTGTTGCTCTTTGCATCTCCCCCCTCGCGTGACTGCAAAAAAGCCTATAAAATGTTGACTTAGCGCATATTTTCTGTCAGAGTAATTCTGTTATTTCTCGGCACTTGCACGCCTTTTTTCGCGCATTTATTTCTTAATAATTCACTAAAGGGAAACTCATGAAGAATTTCGCCCGCACTTTAACCGTCAAATGGCGCCTGATCGGTTATGTCTGTTTCATTTTGCTTCTGATGATAGGTGTTGGTTTTGGTGGACTTTACGGCATGCGTTCTATAAATCAGTCACTTTCGGCTGTTTACGAGCACCAGGTCCTGCCTCTGGAAGGGCTGCGCGAGATTGATTATATATTTCAGGTAGGTATTGTCAACACGGTAGACAAAGCCATGTTTGAACAGATACCCTGGGCAGAAGCCCTTGATACAATCAGGCAGTCAAAAAACAGTATTGAAAACAAATGGGCCTTCATCTATGTCCTAGGTGAAACACAGACAGGAAAAAAGGGAAACGAATGGCTTGAACCAAGCAAGGAAATAATCAAGAAAACAGACGAAGTAATTGCGGAACTTATCCGGTATTTTGGAAATTACGATATTTTATCTCTCGATACCTTTACAGATAAAAAACTCTATCCTCTTGCCGTAGAACATCGGAAGACCATCAATTTTCTCATCCAGGATCGCCTGGAAGCGGGCAAAAAAACGTACAATGTCTCCCAGGAGCATGTTAATTTATCCAAAAAAGTTTTCATAATTGCTATGCTAATCGGCATACTTACCTCGATCATTGCCAGCTACCTTTTGATTAAGGGTATTGATGTACCGTTGAATAAGATCATCAATGCCATGAAACAGGTGATTAAGGGCGATCTGACCCAGCACCTTGAATTCGGCAGACATGATGAATTCGGTCTTCTTATAAAGGGATTTAATCAGATGGTCACCTATCTGCGCGACCTTGTCGGGCAGATACAGAAATCCGGCATCCAGGTGACCAGCACCATCACCCAGCTTGCAGCAACAAACAAGCAACAGGAAGTAACCGCCAGCGAACATGCTGCCACTACAAGTGAAATAGCAGCCTCAACCACTGAAATAGCGGCAACCGGTTCTCACCTGTTGAAGACAATGAAAAAAGTAAACAGCTTAACCAGGAATGCCGCCTTTGCAGCTGCTGAAGGACAGGAGGGGCTGAATGGTATAGACGCGAACATGGTTAAAATGGAAGAAGCCACAGGTTCTATTGTTACTAAACTGCAGATATTGAATGACAAAGCCAGCAACATTGCCGACGTGGTTAAAACTATAAACAAGGTTGCTGATCAGACAAACCTTCTTTCTCTCAACGCTGCCATCGAAGCTGAAAAAGCAGGAGAATATGGTTCAGGTTTTGCGGTCGTTGCTAATGAGATCAGACGTCTTGCTGACCAGACAGCGGTGGCGACATTTGATATCGCGCAAATGGTCAAAGAGGTGCAATCTGCCATATCGGCAGCCGTTATGGGAATTGATAAATTTGCTGATGATGCCCATACAAGTGTGAAAGATGTCCGTAATACAAGTGAGCAGCTTTCAGGGGTCATTGAACAGGTCGAGGTTCTCATGCCGCAGGTTGAATCCCTGACAGACGGCATTGAAGCCCAGACCCAGGGAGCCAAACAGATCAGTGATGCCATCGACCAGTTGAATGAGGCAGCCCAACAGACAGCCGAATCCCTAACCCAGACCAGTGCCTCAATTTCACAGCTGCACAGTGCGGCCCTTGGATTACAGGAAGGCGCTGCACTATTTAAAGTTGAGAAAGATTACGAAAATGCTGCTCCTCCTTTTTGAAATAGGTGATGGACGGTATGCACTGGATACCAACCAGGTCTTAGAAATCGTCCCTCTTGTAAAATTTAAAAAAATCCCTGCCACTCCCGATTATGTTGCTGGCCTTATGAATTACAGGGGCACGGGAACACCTGTTATCGATCTGAATCAACTTGTTGATTCAGTTTCCTTTGAAGATGTTCTCAGCACAAGGATCATCATTGTAAATTATCCTGTTGCCGGCAGGGGAGACAGACCTTTGGCTTTGATAGCAAACAATGTAACTGAAACCGCAAGTGTCCAGATGACAAAGCCTCCTCCTGCCGGTGTCATCATGGACAAATCACTTTACGAGGATGAAATTATCCCTGATACGAATAATATTATCCAATGGTTCGATCCGCAAAAAACACTTTCTGATAAAGATATAACAATGCTTTTTGAAGCAGATGCATAAAGTTGGAAAACCCAAAAACGTGTTTGAAAGCGAGATGCCCGGTTTCGAGATTGAAGGGCTGCTGCGGGAAGCAATAGGCCTGAAGGTCACTTCCATAGGCAAACCCATTATTGATCGTGCTGTTCAGAGACGCATGAGGGCTTTGGCGCTTGATAATCAGGATACCTATGTCGAAATACTTAAATCATCAGCTGTTGAACTGCGTTATCTGACAGAAGAAGTTGTTATTCCGGAAACATGGTTTTTCAGGGACCGTGAGCCTTTCAGGGCCATGACTCAATACCTGGTAAGCAATTGGGCACCAAGACACAGTAACAGCATCTTCAAAGTACTCAGTGTACCCTGTTCAACTGGTGAAGAACCTTACTCGATTGCCATGTCCATTCTAGGTGCAGGCTGGCCGCCAGAAAAATTTTCTGTCCATGCGGTTGATATCAGTCATCGCTGTATTACCAGAGCCAAGGAAGGTATCTATACAGAAAACTCTTTTCGGGGTTCTGACCTTATTTACAGGTCCCGGTATTTTCAAAAACACCCTAAACACTATATCCTAAAGGATTATATCCGTGAAAAAGTACATTTTCATACCGGCAATATTTTAAACAAAGCTTTTATGAAGGAATTGGGTTTTTTTGATGTTATATTTTTCCGTAATGTACTGATATATTTTGATACACATTCAAAAAAGCAGGCAATTGATACTCTTTGCGAAATTCTAAACAATGACGGCATGGTAATTGTGGGACATGCCGAAGCCAATCTTCTCAGTAGTTTTCCTTTCGTTCCTGCCCCATATCAGCAGGCTTTCGCCTTTTACAGGAAACCGAAACAGGTAGTATATGTTGAAAGAAAAAATAAAAAAACTGTCATCTCGCCCTCTTCTCAACAAAAAAAAACCTATACCAAGAAACATTTTCCAACACCCCAAAAACCTAAAAATAAAATCCCTGATTTGGGGTTGGCACACAGTTTGGCGAATAAGGGTGAACTGAAGAAGGCACGTATAATCTGTCAGGAATATATTGATAGGTATGGTCCCTCGGCCCAGGCATTTTTTCTCCTCGGTATTATTCATGAAGCTGCAAATGATGCAGACCAGGCTGAAAAGTTATTTCGCAAGACACTTTACCTTGATCCCAATCATGAAGAAGCCTTGATCTTTCTCTTGCTTCTGACTCAAAAAAAAGATGACGACACTGAATCCAGAATCCTGAAGAAAAGAATAGCCCGAGTACAAGGGGAAAAAGCCACGCTGCAGCATAATGATCAGTCGCATACCGCTGTTGAACCAAACAAAACGCTCCTTAATGATAATGCAGACAGCTGAATTAAAAATCGATGATTGCTGGAATCGTATAGGGATATGGCGGTCAGGCAAAGAAAAATGTCCTGAACTCGACATAGTTATCCATTGCCGAAACTGCCCGGTATTCTCAAGAACCGGTCATAAGTTATTGCGCACCCCTCCTCCGGAAGGATACCGGAGTGAATGTACAAAGGTTCTTGCAACTAAAAAAGAAATAAAACCATTGAATGTCAAAACCGCTTTTGTTTTTCGTACTGGAAATAATTGGTTGGCCCTCCCTTCCCATATGATTCAAGAAGTGGTTAATATGGGACAAATTCATTCCCTTCCCAATATAAACAGTAACGTTCTGCGAGGTCTTGTCAATATTCACGGCCAACTACAGATATGTGTATCCATCGGCAGGGTTTTGGGTATTGAAAAGCGCACAAGAACCGAGGAGGAACTTGCACCAGACCATATTTCCCCGGAGCGGCTTGTAGTGGTGAAACAAGAAAACCATCTCGTGGCCTTCCCGGTAAGTGAAGTCAAAGGAATTATTCATTATACCACTGATATGGTAAAAGATCCACCTGTAACGGTATCCGGTTCGAAAGCTGTGTATACTGAAGGGATACTCCAATTGGAAGGTAAGGATATCGGTTTGCTGAAAGACAGGCCTCTATTTAAAAAACTTACAAAGGATTTCGGATGACATCCAGCAATGGCCGTAACATCAGCGACATGTCCATGATGGATATGTTTCGTATGGAAGCTGAGAATCACTGCAATCAGCTTTCAGAAGATTTGCTCGCCCTGGAAAAGGATCCGACAGCATCCGAGCTCCTTGAGTCATTGATGCGTGCATCCCATTCCATGAAAGGTGCAGCCCTGGTCGTTGAGCTGCATTCCGCAGTCCAGCTTGCCCATGCCATGGAGGATGTTTTCGTGGCAGCTCAGAATGAAAAGATTCTCCTGAACCAAGAAGGGATCGACCTGTTGCTTGAAGGCGTTGATATGCTGAATTCCATTTCACTTGCAGCAGATGATGATAT
>JAFDCT010000250.1 GCA_019312695.1 Deltaproteobacteria bacterium
GTCAATACCGCGGGAATCGGTATGCGCTGGCTGGAATCCTATCAGATGGGCATAGGTCATGCACCCCTGTCGAATATGTATGAATCCCTGGTGTTTTTTGCCTGGTCAATTGTACTGCTTTATATCATTATTGAATTTATTTATAAAAATAAGGTAATCGGTGCCTTTGCCCTGCCTTTTGCCTTTGCCAGTATGGCCTACGCTTCCCTGTCACCGGAATTCAGCGACCGTATTACGCCGCTGGTGCCGGCATTGCAAAGTAACTGGCTCATCGCCCATGTTTTTACCTGTTTTATTGGCTACGCTGCCTTTGCAGTTGCCTGCGGCACCGGTATTATGTATCTAATAAAATTACGGGACAAGGGAGAGCCAAACAGCCTGCTTGGCACTCTGCCATCCTTGAAAGTAATTGATGATATTACGCATAAGATTATTCTTTTCGGTTTTATCTGGCTCAGCGCCGGTATCATCAGCGGGGCTGTCTGGGCCAACTCAGCCTGGGGCACCTATTGGAGCTGGGACCCGAAAGAGACCTGGTCATTGATAACCTGGTTCATTTATGCTGCGGCTCTTCATGCCCGCTTTACCAGGGGCTGGGGAGGCAAACGTATCGCCTGGGTTTCAATTATCGGGTTTATGGCGGTTATTTTCACATATTACGGCGTCAATTTCCTCCTTTCCGGACTCCACAGTTACGGCGCCTCATAATTCTATAAAGCACTCAGAAGAAGTTTCGGCCCGCGCAACAACATTACCCGAACTTGTGCCTAACCTGTCAATAGATTAGCTGGGGGTTTTTGCACTTTTTATATGCAAGGCGTCATTCTACTGCATGCTGCAAAGTACTTTTGCAGCTATTTATCCAGACTGTGAAGCAGGATTTCAGCTATTCTATTCCCCTTGCATTAGTGTTGTGATCTGATTTGTGGCTTCCCTTAAAAAAATTTTAATGTTTCAGAATATTTTATTGCCCCATTTTTGAGGGTGTGATAACACTTAGCGTGATCCCAGGTTTGAATTGAAACTTACTGTCCCCGGGCTTTGCAGATTGCCAGGGAAACAGAAAGTATAATCTGATTTTATTACAAGTACTTGGTAGATAGCTGTACCAATTGATACCAGGTGCTCTTTGTCATATTGCAGTTTGCAACGGATAGATTGGTATACGGTCAGTCTCATAGGTGTCCCGAGGAGTTAAAAATTTCCAGGCAATATGGAATGGCCATGCCGGAAATACCCGTATCGGCAAGGAACGTGCCAGTGTTTCCGGTGATAGAAATTAAAAATTAAATATAATTTTAAATAAATGGTTGGGTTCCCATGCGCTTGAGCGGTTCTGAAACAATTTTGGCTGTTGATGATGATCCGACCATGCTTGAACTTGTTGCCGAAGTTCTCAATCCCCTGGGATACAAGGTTATATTGGCAAACAGCGGTGAGGAGGCACTTGAAATAGCTGCTTCGCACCAGAATAAAATAGATTTGCTTTTAACGGATGTTATGCTGCCCGGCATGAAAGGGCAGGAGTTGGCCAAGCAGATGATTGCAACCTGCCCTGAGGTAAGTGTTTTATTTATGTCTGGTTATCTCTGCCCCTCAATGGCGCGCAGTGACAGGGAAAAAGGCTTTGAGGCCTTTCTCCAGAAACCCTTTACCCCAAGTTCCATGCTGCGGAAAATGAGAAAACTCCTTGATTAGAGCACTGCTTAGGGATCTTTTTTAAAGTATATTTTTCAGCCCCGACAATTATTTTAGAAAAGTTAAATTACCTTCCCGTATAATTGCCTCAGCCGCACCTCACCTTTATCTTTGCATTTCATGATAACTGTGGAATAAATAAAACTAATAAATTGAGCAGGCATAAATATAAATAGTCAGAGGTGACGTAATATGGCTGACAAAATAGAAAAAGAATTCAGCAGAAAGGATTTTGCCGATTATCTGACAAACCTGGCCGCACAGATCAGGTCCGGCAAGCTGTCATCAGAAAAAGCGCTGTGGACCGTTCCTGACGAATTTGCGGTGAAGATACAGCTTAAAGAGAAAAAAGGGCGGATAGAATTGAAAATGAACTGCCGCTGGTCAACGCTTGGAGATTATACCCAGCAGGACAGGGAGCAGATAAATGACTGGCGTAAGTCAATGAAAACAGTTAAAAAAAGAATGGGTACATCCTTTAAGGAGGTGACAAAAGCTACAGGTAAAGGAACTTTCCCGGCAAAGAAAGCAGTTGAGGATTTTGTTGCAACCTCAAGGATTTTTGCTGAATCAGCCGAACCTGAATGGTCCGATGCAATGGCTGAGTATATGGACCATTTGGAAAATTTTATCAGGGCCGTGGAAGAACAGCAGTTTGAAGTAATGCTGCATGAGATCCGGGATCTTCAATACCGGATGAAGGCCTGCCATAAAGAATTCAAATAATGTTTTAAGCGGGTGATATGTTTTTTCACTGTCCTTGCTTTTTAACAGCTGAAACCTCCAGAATCTTCACAAGTGCTGTCCCATGTTGGTGAAAAATTGTTTTATAGCCATCCCCGTTTTCCAGATATTCAGATCTTGTCAGAACGATATCGCCTGCATCTGGTGTTCGTAACCCGGTTAGTTTCTCTGCGTAGACATTAAATGATGGGTATTGAACCCTCCAGGTGATCACATTGAGGTTTTGCTTTTTGGCAAGAAGCCCGGCAGATTTAACCGGCTGCTGCAGAATATTGCCTAAAATCGGCAGGATAAGAAAATTGACCATGCTCACAAAAAGCAGGCCTAAAACACCATATTTCAGGGGAACCGGAACAGCTTTAATAAACGGCAGGGCGATGAGCAGCAGAATAACAGCAAGCAGCATCAAATGATAGGAAGCATCAAAATATATCATGCTGTTTGCCAGACCGTTTTTCAGAACTTCATTTTCAATGGATCCCGCAACATATGGTGCCAGATAGAAAATAAGCAAGAGGGGGAAAATGAACAGAAGCGGCCAGATAAACAGGTTTATGGAATATCGCAGGGTGTCAGCAGCCCTGGACATGATGATGAACAGGGGTGGGCAGCAATAAGCCAGGGAAAACAGCGAGCGGGGCTGAACCAGGGGCAGCAGTAAAACTGCCAGGAAAAACCAGATGAGCATGAACCTCAGCAGATCGTCAGCCAATAGTTTTCGCATAGTACAAACAGCTTTTATGAGCAGGCCGCTGAAAGGCAAAAGACCAATAAATAAAAGAAGCGGATACGTGTAATAGGGCAGTGTGGAGCCGATAAAATCATATTTAATGGTCCCCATTGCCGGCAGCATGAGCAGTTCGCTGAGAAAAGCTTCGCCGTGCAGCATGAACTCGCCCGCGTACCATGGTATGACAATAAGTCCGAATACTGTCAATCCCACTGGATTGAAAAAAAGCGACACTAACTCCCGCCATTTTTTATGGCTGCCGAAATAAATCAAACTGACAGCTACAGGCAGCAGCAGGCCGATGGCGCCTTTTGTCAGAACACCAAGCGCAGCGAACATGAATGACCAGTATATATTTCTCTTATTGCCTGCATGAAAGAACCTGTAGATATTGAGCATGGTCAGGGTGAGAAAAAGATTGAACAGGGTCTCCGGGGTGGCCCATCGGGCGGCAAGGGTCACCAGAAGCGAAGCAGTCATGTACAGGCAGGCATGCCAGGCTGTTCTGGTGTCATAATAACGTCTGGTGAATAGGAAGATTGAGGCAGCCCAGAGCAGGGCGGCAACAGCGGAAGGCAAACGCAGCCCGAACTCATTAAGACCCAGTATTTTTATACTTGCGGCCTGGGCCCAATAGAAAAGCGGTGGTTTATGGAAAAATGGCATGCCATTCAACAGGGCGGCAGTAAAATCCATATTCGCCATCATTTCCCGGGTGACTTCGCTATAAACTCCTTCGTCAGCATCAAACAGCGGCGTGCTGCCAAGATGGGCAAAAAAACTGAGGAAAATGAGCAGCAGCAGAACCGGTAAATATTTTGAAATACTGAA
>JAFDCT010000251.1 GCA_019312695.1 Deltaproteobacteria bacterium
CGTCTGTTGGACTTAAACCTTCTCCAGCGTCGGACACTTAAATTTTGGCGAGGCTTGCGGCTCTTCATTATTCAACGCTCTCGAAGGTGATGCGGGGATCAACCAGGACATAGCTTAGGTCGGAAAGCAGTCTGGAGATAAGTCCGATGATGGTAAAAAAATACAGGGTGGCCAGGACAACCGGGTAGTCACGGTTCATGACGGATTCGTAGGCCAGAAGGCCCATGCCGTCCAGAGAAAAAATTGTTTCAATAAGCAGGCTGCCTGTGAAAAATGCTGTGATGAATGAACCGGGAAAGCCGGTAATAATCGGTATTATAGCATTTCGGAAAACGTGCTTATACAGGACCTGGTTTTCGTTTAGTCCTTTGGCCCGGGCAGTTGTAACGTACTGTTTGCGGATCTCTTCAATAAAACTGTTCTTGGTCAACAAGGTCATGACAGCGAGAGATCCAACTGAACTTGAAATGATAGGCAGCACCATGTGCCAGAGATAATCAAGGATTTTACTGATGAGACTGAGTTCGGACCAGTTGTCTGAGACAAGGCCCCGCAGGGGAAAGATGTCCCAGAAACTGCCACCGCCAAATAGAACAATAAGAAGAATGGCAAGCACAAATCCAGGAATTGCATAACCTACCAGAATAACGGTGCTGGATATGACATCAATACGGGAGCCGTCATGTACAGCCTTGTAGATACCCAGCGGAATACAGGTGAGATAGACAATCAAAAAAGTCCAGAGCCCGAGGGACATGGAAACCGGCAATTTAGAAATGACCAAATTTACAACGCTTTTATGGTGGTAGTAGCTGGTGCCGAAATCAAAGACAAGAAAATTTTTCATCATGGTCAGAAAACGCTCTGCCGGCGGCTTGTCAAAACCATAGAGGGCCCGAAGTTTTTCCAGTCTTTCCGCATCAAGGCCCTGGGCACCCTGGTAGAGGTCGCTTTTGGCAATTACTGTTATTTCTCCTTTGCCGCTGGAAAGTCCAGCCGTGGAATGTCCTTCAATTTCTGCCAGCAGGCGCTCAACCGGTCCACCCGGGACAAACTGGGTCACGACAAAGGTTACAAGCATGATCCCAAAAAGGGTAGGGATCATAAGGAGTATACGTCTTGCTATATAAGAAGCCATGATTTCTGAAGTGCCTAAAGTTACGTTTCGACGGTGCGATGCAGTTCGGTTTTGAGTTTAAATTTTTTTGTTATGTTTCAGAAATAAATTTTATATTTTCCATTATCGATTTTAAATTTCCAACACCCTTACAGAACCTCCGCGCCTGGGATCTCCTCCGCCTGCTATATCGGGGATTACAGTGTGGACACCCCCAAAATATACATCAATTGTTGACCAGATATTAACCGGCCAGTGTTTTTTCAGGGCATTTATTGTTTCCGGGGGCAGACCGGGTTCAACCTGCATTATTTCTCCATCCCAGTGAATACGGGGCGACTCAACAGCCTGCTGCACCGGGAGATTGAAGTCCACGATACCGCTAAGTACCTGGGTGATGGCTGTCCGTATCCTTTTGCTGCCGCCGCTGCCGATAACCATTGCCACAGCATCATTTTTAAGCAAAAGCGATGGGGACATCATAGATGAAACACGCTGACCGGGAGGGCTGGCATGAAACCCCTCAGGATGCAGGTCATCTTCTCCCATCATATTATTGAGCATTATGCCTGTGCCCGGCACGAAGTACCCTGATCCTTCACCATTGGAACATGTCATGCTCGCAACATTGCCTTCAGCATCAGCAATGCTGATATGTGTTGTTCCCTTGGAAAACTGCCGGATCCGCTCGCCTGATTTCTGCAGGGAAAAAGTGTTGATCCCTTTGTCGCGCAGTTTTTCTACTTCTATCATCAGCCTTCCCGTCTGCAGGATATGCTCTGGTGAATGATAGGAGATGTCGGCCATGTCCTGGGTTTCAAGAAGGGACAATGCCAGGCCGATAAGTGAGCCACCCATGGATGGGGCAGGGTTGGTCAGGAGAGTGTAATTCCGATAGCCGATGGCAAGGGGGGAGCGTTCTATGACCTTGTATGCTCCTAGGTCAGAAGCAGTAAGCAATCCCCTGCCCTGGCGCATATCGTAGTCGATTTGTTTTGCCAGTTCTCCCAGGTAAAAACTTTCGCCGCAGTCATAAGGCAACTGAGACAGAAACTCGCCAATTTCCGGGTTTGTAATATGGTCTCCCTGTTTGGCGCAAACGCCGTTGATGGTATAAAGTTTTCGGCCAACAGGGGAATGGGTTACTATAGGTTCCAGGAGATTTAAGAAATATCCCTGCCAGTCATTGAGCTCCAGGCCATTCCTGGCTAAACAGATTGCAGGCTGCAGGATCTCTTCAAGTTCCAGGCGGCCCAGCCGTTTATGCACATGGAGAAAGCCTTTCAGGTTGCCGGGTACGGCTACTGAGCCAAGTCCGATATTAAAGTCCTGGTCTGAACCGGGGAAATGTATGGTTACCGGAAAAAAATGGGGTTCAAGCTCACTATGGTCAAGGCCTCTGCCCGGTGTATTGGTGAAAAAATCAAACAGAATTTCTTCACCGTGATGAGTGCGTGCCAGTAAAAAACCGCCACCACCGAGACTAGTAAGCGTCTGTTCCGCGACTGCACTGGCAAAACCTGCGCCTACAGCAGCGTCAAAGGCATTGCCACCCATTTCAATTATTTCCATGGCCGCACCACTTACCAGGGGGTGTCCGGTTGCAACTATTGCTTTACCGATTTTTTTCATTGCCAGAATTTAGGCTGAAGTTCCTTGATTATGGTAGAAAAATCCTGTTTTTCTGCGAATATTCTGCGTTGATGTGCCGCACTTGTACCAGTCTTTATGATTTGCTGCAGTTCAGACAGGTAATGGTAGGTACCCAGTTTTTTCATGGTCGGAGAAACCTTGGCAAAAACCTCACCCGCAGCCTCCTGCATGGAGATCTTCTTCTGGAGCAGAGGATAGACAAACGTTCCTGCCAGGCCATAGCGGGC
>JAFDCT010000252.1 GCA_019312695.1 Deltaproteobacteria bacterium
CTTGTAATAACACAGGACCAAAGCACCCTCTGCCCGTTTCCGCCTTGCTAACAGAGTGCAAAACATTTATTGAATATAATATGAAACATAAGTAATATAACAAGGTTGTCTAATTATTGCGTGTAAAATCAAGTGGTTTCTCCACAATAAAAGCCATGGCGATTTCTGATAACATAAATATCATTCGAGGTGGGATATTTGAATAAACTTGTAACAAGTTCACCTTTGGCACGGTTAGTTGGCCTCACTCTTCTTTTTCTGGTAATTTCCTGGGCCTTTTATATCCATCTGCCAACCATGTCGCCGGGCTACCTCAATGCCGGAGATGATCATATTCATGTTGCTTTTGCCAACGAGCTTGCCAGGATCTGGCAGGAAGAAGGAAAACTGCTGGGTTGGAGCCGGCTGTATGCAACTGGTTCGCCGATTTTTATTTTGAGGCCGCCGGGCTTTTATATGGCCACAGTTATGACCCATTTTTTAACAGGCATAACGGTCGAGCAGGCTCTCAAGATGGTGGTGCTGTTCGGCTTTTGTCTTTATCCGCTTACCATTTTCATTGGCAGCCGTCTCTTGGGGCTGGGATTCTGGGCCTCTGTCTTTGGTGGGATGCTTTCTGTCCTGCCTATAAGTTTATGGGGGCATACCTTTGATGCTTATCAGTATCTCGGGGTCCACAAACAACTGCTTGCAATCCTGTTTTTTCCAATGGCGGTTGGTTCCCTTTGGAACCTGCTGAAAGATGGCAAAACAGGCCTTCTTTTTGCGGTTAGTTTTGCCATCATGTTTATAACCCACCCGTACATAGCATACTGTTTTACCCTGCTCACGCCCTGCATGCTTTTTGCCCTGGTTTGCCTTGAGCCTGACTGGCACTGGCAGAAGAGGATTAAAGAGGCCATGCTCTGGTCCATCCCGGCCTTGTTGTTTGTCTGTATCTGGTTGATTCCTTTTGTTTTTTCCGATGAGATCCAGGTGATTGACCCATTTTTGAGTCGCCGCAAAGCCTTTGATGTTGTGGTCAGCACCACGGCGGAAACCTTCCGGCAGTTTTTTCTTGGGGGCATATTTGATACGACCCGTTTTGCCGGACCCTTTGGCGGTATCGACTGGATTAGCGGTAATGAATGGGGTTGGATACCTAACAAAAAATTCTTTCGGATTCCGATCATCAGCATTCTTTGTTTTGTTGGTTGGCTGGTCATGTTCATCAGACCGAAAAGAGCGGTTCATGGCTTTCTGGGAATGGCCTTTCTCGTCGCCTTTCTCCTTTTTATCGGGCCGGATGATTTTCCATTCCTTGACGCCATCCCCTTTGCCAAAAAATTCCAGAATGTTCATGCGATCTTTCTGTTGGAGTGGGTGGCAATCCTGCTCGGCGGCTTTGCCTGCCAATGGCTCTACCAGAAAATGTCCGGGATTCCAAGCCGGGTCTGGCGGTATGGCGTGTATCTGCTGGTGACGATCTTAATCGGGACCGGTTTCGGAACAGCTATCAATGAGAGGACCATGACCGCTAAAAGGTTGATTGACGTCAGGAATATTCATACGACCAACGGCGAATTGTCAATGCGGCCCGGGATCCATCGGGATTGGAAATACTTTGAAAATGTGGTTGATATCCTGCAGGAGTCACAGGGACAGGGAAATATTTCCGCAATGCCCCTGAGTCATGATGATGCAGTGCTCTATAATCTGTTGCCGCTCATGGTTAACCGACCGGTATTTATCACCGGGTTTGAAATGGTCGGGGGCGTGTACAGCCTGTTGCTGTATAGATTCAGGAGTTATTTGCGAGATAATTATGAGATCCAGAAGTTGTTCAACATTCGTTACGTGATCAACAGCCCTTATTATCGAAAAAAACCCATGCAGTGGCATGATGCCACCGAGGTTCTTTACCAGAATAAATTTTATGAATTGATCAGGGTAAAAGGAGATTTCGGCGATCTTGCCGCCTTGCCGGACAAATTTGCAGGCTTTGTCGGATCAGAGAGGGAGTGGGACCAACTGATGGAGGAGTGGTTGCGTGAACTGAGCAGGGGGGAGGATATTCCCTGGTTGATCAATCTGACCAATTCCGGCATGGACACAGCCAAACTTGAGAGATTGAGACCCTTTCTCAAGGTGCTTGTTCTTGGAAAAGACAGCAAACCCCCTTCAATGTTCACTGGCCTGCCGAGTTTAGAGTTGGGGTTTCCGGTCAGACCCTTCATCAAAACCTTTAAAGAACAGGTAACAGGCATATTTAATGAAGAGGAAGGCCATGGTCTTCTTGCCTATGAGACTCCGGTCTTTGATAAAATCCTCAATAGCCGGAAAAAGGAAATGTTCAGTATTGATATCAAGGAAGAATTGCGTCCGGTCCTTTTCAAGCGGGCTTTTTATCGGGGTTGGCAGGCACGGCTGGATGGAGAGGAAATTCCTGTATACCGTGTCTCTCCCGGCCTGCAAATGGTCCTGGTTCCCCGGGGAGTCCATGAACTCAGCTACCATTATACCGGGCCGGTTTACTGGCCGTGGGCCAGGGCTGCCTTTTGGCTTGGCCTTATTATTTCAGGCTTGCTGATCTGGCGCCGGTATCGGTTTAAAAGTACTGAATTAGAGGAAAGGGCACCTTCAGGTTGGCGAAAATTCCGGGGAAAATACCTGGTCTACTTCCCGTCAGCGATCTGGCTGGTTTTCCTGGTGATGTTCACCTATAAGATAATCAATGAGGCTGTTTTTAAAGTTCCTGTCATAATTTTGCCCGGACCGGGCCAGGTGGTGTCCGGAACAACCGTTGATTTTTACTGGAATTATGTGGTTGGCATTTCTAA
>JAFDCT010000253.1 GCA_019312695.1 Deltaproteobacteria bacterium
AGCCAGTCAGACTGATCGCTTAATATTGCCGTCAAAATTCCCTGCTGCTTCAGGGATTTTACTGTTTCCAGCAGCCATTCCCTCGGTATAAAGCGGGAAAGTATTTCCTGACGCAGTTCGTCATCCGGGGCAACAATGTTGCTGTGCCTTCGCACATCGTTCCAATAATCATGCTCTGAACCGTTACCGGTCACATAGCCTGAACTGTAAACCGCCTCGTTGGCTAGCTGGAAAAACCGTTTCTGGTCAAGGCCGAATTTCCTGGCAATGGCATACAGTCCCTCCTGAAAACCTTCTTCTGCTATGACACCGCCAAAATCAAATATAACCGCTTTGATTTTCATTATAGTCTCTCTGTTAATTTCAAAGTATCTTTGTTTCAAGTTACGAAAAAAAGGTATATATTCCTATAAAAATCCTCAACATATTTTAACAAATGTTATCTGTGCACATGATTATGTTAATATTTTTTACCCGCTTTGCAAGCTGCCGCAATAGTATCTTATCGCGTTATAGTGCTCTGGTCATATTTTTTCTGACTGTTGCCGTTTTTCCCGGTTCTGTTTATGCCCAGGACAGGGATATTGTTATTCTGCTGCATGGACTTGGTCGCACCTCAAAGTCCATGGAACCCTTACAGTATCGGCTCACATTAGAAGGATATAAGGTTTTCAACATCGCCTATCCTTCCCGAAAGGACAAAATTGAAAATCTGGTTGAATTTATCCGCCAGGAACTTAAGACATGCTGTACAGATGGAACAGACAAGCTGCATTTTGTCACCCACTCCCTCGGAGGTATTCTTGTCAGGGGTTATCTTTCAAATTACCGGCCGCAAAATCTCGGTCGCGTTGTTATGCTGAGCCCCCCCAACAAAGGTAGCGATGTTGTAGATTTTTTCGGGGATTATTCCCTGTTTGAATATTTCTTCGGCCCGGCTGCAACCGAACTGGGAACAGGCCGGGACAGCTTTCCCAATACTCTGGGGCCGGCGGATTTTGAAGTTGGTATCATAACCGGCAGCCGCACTATAGATCCCCTTTCTTCCTGGATTATTGATGGCGATGATGACGGCAAGGTTTCCATTGAGCAGGCAAGGCTTGAAGGCATGGCGGATTTTATGGTGGTGCCTGTGTCCCATGCCTTTATCATGTCTAATCAGGAAGTGATTGACCAGGTCATATTTTTTCTGCAGAACGGCAGATTCAACTCCCAGCAAAATCAATCACTACAAGATTTCAAATAATTCATGCATTACACTGGAATTCCTGAAACATTTTGCTTAATTTAACCTGATACGGATAATATCAACTCCTACAAAAAAATGCATACAGATAAAATTCGTTGCCGCTTTAGCTTGCTGTATCTCCTTTTAGGACTATACTCAGTTTTAATACTTTTCAGCCTGACTGCATGTGCGGGAAAACCCCTAAACAAGATATATCTTATGCCCGCGCCCGATATCTACGATGCCGGAGCTATTGACCCATTCACCGACTCAAATCCCATTGAAGCAATTCCTTACGAAGGGATCCTGTATGCTACTGACAGACAACCCTCCAATGGTGAAGGAAAGGAACCCTTTTACCTCAATCAAAGGGGTTTTGTCCTGCGGCTTGGGGTAGGAAAGATAGAGTTGGGAGAAGAGAATATGACCTGGCAGGAGGCCCGGGAAATTTCACTCCTCAAAAACCGCCCAGGCAATTATCCTTTAAAGGTAACTGATATCAAAGAACTCGGTATTCTGGCCGACAGTTATACGGTTTTCACCAGGCCACCCGGTCTTGGCGCCGAAGCTCTTGAGCCCGGCAAAAGCTACGCTGAAAAAGTTAACCAAAAGCTTGCCGTATCCAAGAGAAAAGATATTTATATCTATGTGCACGGCTACAAGGTTGTTTTTGAAAATCCCCTGCTGGTTGCCGCAGAGCTTTGGCATTTCCTGGGCTACGATGGGGTGTTCATTGCCTATGCTTGGCCTGCAACTCCCAAAAAACTTGCCTACTTTTCCGACCTGGAAACCGCAGCTATGTCTTCGTTCAATCTGCAAACCCTCCTTGAGTATCTGGCCAGGGAAACGGATGCGAAAAATATCCACATCATTGGTTACAGTGCCGGCACCAGGGTGGTCATAAACGCCCTTGGCCAGCTTGCCTTAAAGTACCAGGATGAAAGCAAAGATGATTTCCGGGAAAAACTGCGCATCGGGCATGTGATACTTACCGCAAGCGATTTCGACCGTCAGATCTTCGGTTCACTTATTAATGCTGGAATCCTTGACTTGCCGAAAGACACCACGGTTTATCTTTCTGAGTTAGATTCGGCCCTTAGTCTGTCCCGTTGGGTTTTCAGGCGTGAGAGGCTGGGCCAGATGTGGAAGGACAGAAAGCTGCCGGAAGAGGTAATCAAACTTCTCTGGCAAACTGATGACCTTGTACTCATTGACGTCACCGATGTTGAAAAAGCTGCTGCCGGCAACGGTCATGCCTACTTCCGCAACAGCCCGTGGGTCAGCAGCGATATCCTGTCAACCCTGATGTACGACCTCACGCCGGCCGAGAGAGGGCTTTACAACTCCCAGGAATGGCCTATTTGGCAGTTTCCGTCCGATTATATTTCTAAACTGACAGACAAACTGGTTGAACGCAACCCGGCGCTGGCACCGCTCAAGGAACAGAAAAAAGAATAATTTCAATAATATGAACCTTAAATTTAAATACAAGCGGAGGACACCATGGAGTTAACTGGCAAGAAAGTATTCATCCTCGTTGAAACCATCTACAACGATCTTGAATTCTGGTATCCCTATTACAGGCTTAAGGAGGCCGGCGCCGATGTTGTCGTGATCGGCCCCATGGGCGGCATGGTCTATAAAGGCAAGGCCGGCTTGCCGGTCAAGGCGGACCTTGGCATGGCCGATGCTAAAGCTGGTCAATGCGACGGACTCATCATTCCCGGCGGCTATGCCCCGGACCATATGCGGCGGCATCCTGAAATGGTGAAATTGGTCAGGGACTGTGTTGAATTCGGCAAGGTGGTTGCAGCCATCTGCCATGCCGGCTGGATGCTAGCCTCGGCCGATGTCCTGCAGGGTCGAACCGTAACGTCTTTTTTTGCCATCAAGGATGACCTGGTGCATGCCGGCGCAAACTTCGTGGACCAGGAAGTTGTAGTTGACAACAATATCATTACCAGCCGCACTCCGGATGACCTGCCGGCCTTTCTCCATGCCATCATTACAGCCTTGGCATAAATGAAGGCATCGGAGCTGCAAGGTCTCAAAGTTTCGAAGTAATATAATTGAGCATGTTATTAGAGTACTGGAGTATTGGAGGCATGGACAAAAAGCTGTTTAAAATATTATTTCCAATCTCCCGTACTCCAACACTCTCTATTTTACCGACTAACTCAAATTTTTAATCTTCCACTTGACATATAAAACCTTTCATTGTACACAAACGAGTTTGTCACATCGACACCTTCAATTTATTACAATTTTGTAATAAATTAACCATTGGACAGTCCTTTACACGAAAATTTTTTATCCGTAAAAGGGAATTTACAAGGAGAATAGTATGTGCCGGTTAGCTCTTAAAACCGCAAGCAAACCCTTTTCACCCTATGATGTCCTGACCGCCATGGAAGCTATGCAGGAAGGATATGACGGCAGTGGTTTAGGCCTTATCCTGCGCGGGGTAAAGTTTACTGATTTTACCTACCGGGGTCAGGACCCTATCCTTTCAGGCATAGCTCACACTGAGGCTGCATACCATCGGCTGGATGGTTTCATGCAGGACAGGGGCTTCCAGCTTAAATATGATCACGAGTTTGAAGTTGACTTCAGCGGGATCGAAGCACAAGACCGCCATAAATATTTTCTGCAGGTTTATAAACTGCCCGCCGCCTGGAGTTCATATGATGAGAATGAAATTGAACGGCAGTTAATGCTGACCCGCCTGGAACTCCGCAGAAACGGAGAGGACAACGGTGGAGACCTCACGGTCTTTTCTTTCTGGCCTGACGTGGCAACAATCAAGGAAGTCGGCTGGCCGCTTGGAATAGGCGATGCCCTGCACTTAAATGATAACCGCATAAAGGCGCGGGTAGTCATGGCCCAGGGCAGACAGAACACCAACTATGGTATCAACCTCTATGCCTGTCATCCCTTCTTTATCCAGGGAATCGCCACTATGACCAACGGTGAAAACACAGCCTACGTGCCTATCAAGGAATTGCTCACCGGTATGCATTATCCTGGCTACATCGGCTACCAGAGTGACTCTGAGGTTTTCACCCACATCCTGCACTATGTATACAAGCAGCTCAGGCTGCCGCTTGAAACCTATAAACATGTCATAACCCCTCTGAAAACAGAGGAATTGAATATGCATCCCCAGGGAGATTTTCTCAAGGGACTGCGTAATGCCTGCCGCCGCTTCATCATCGACGGCCCGAACTGCGTCATCGGTTCTCTGCCCGATGAAACCTGCATTATGGTCCAGGACCACAAGAAATTGCGGCCCGGGACAGTCGGCGGCAAAAAAGGGGAATGGGCCATGGCCTCGGAGATGTGCGGCGTAGATGCCATGATCCCGGACCGTGATCGTTCCCAGGACTTTCAACCCATGCGTGAAAATACCGTGATTATTCCTCCAGACCGTAAGGAGATGAAGATATGGTCTCAATTCGATCCATACCCTCTACCCCAAGTAGCTTAACTCACCTTGATCTCCAGTGGATCATCAAGCACCGTGAAGACAGGTGCACCCTGTGCGGCAGATGCACCTCAGTCTGCCCCAAGGAAGCAATTTTTCTGACCTACCGTCGGCAACGGATGCCGAAACTGGATATCCTCAAGAAAAAACGGAGCAGCGAATACCGGACTTTCACAGGCATCCGACAGCGTACCGAGCCGGCAAACCGCTGTATCGGCTGCGGCATGTGTGCCACTGTCTGTCCCAACGAAGCCATTGGGCCGGAACCCAACCCCAATGACCCCCGGGTTCGGCTTCTGCAGAACCATCAGGGTGAAGCATGGAAACGAGGCGGCCGCAGAAATTTCCGTGAAACCCTGCTTGACAGAATCATTTTCAACCGCATATCAATGCTGACCGACCCGGCCCTGGATGCCGGACGCCACGAGTTTGAACTTAACACCCTGCTTGGGCGAGTCCTGTCTCCAGAAGAATACCTGCGCCGTAAGGCTACCGGCGAATGGATCCCGCCCGTGCGGGAAATCTTTCCCTTTGTTATCGGCTCCATGTCCTTCGGCGCTCTTTCGCCCAATATGTGGCTGGGGCTCCTGCAGGGTGTAGCTTACTGCAACGAGGTGCTGGGCATTCCGGTGGTTATGGCTACAGGTGAAGGTGGATGCCCTCCGTGGGTCTTGAAAAGTCCCTACCTTAAATATATAATCCTGCAGATTGCTTCCGGTTATTTCGGCTGGGATGAGATCATCCGGGCCATCCCGGATATGCAGTGCGACCCTGCAGCCATCGAGATCAAGTACGGCCAGGGTGCAAAACCGGGTGACGGCGGATTGCTTATGTGGTTTAAGGTCAGCAAGCTGATCGCCCGCCTGCGGTGTGTGCCGGAAGGCGTTGACCTGCCTTCTCCGCCGGTACACCAGACCCTTTACTCCATTGAAGAATCGGTCATGAAAATGATCCAGTCGCTGTCAATGGCCTGGGGCTTCAGGGTGCCCGTCTATCCCAAAATTTCAGGTTCCACATCTGCCAAGTCTGTATTGAATAACCTGGTGCGTAATCCTTATGCTTCGGCCCTTATGATAGATGGTGTAGACGGCGGCACTGGAGCTGCCTACAATGTCAGCATGGATGCTACGGGTCATCCCATCGCCTCCAACCTGCGCGAATGCTACCTTGATCTGGTAGCCCAAGGTAAACAGAATGAGATCCCACTTTTTGCAGCCGGCGGTGTCGGCAAGAACGGCAATGTTACCCAAAACGGTATGGCTTTGATCATGCTTGGCGCTTCCGGTGTGCATATCGGCAAGTACATCATGCAGTCCGCTGCCGGCTGCCTCGGTAGCGAACAGAACCGTTGCAACGTCTGCAACATAGGCATCTGCCCCAAGGGCATTACCAGCCAGAATGTCAAACTTTACCGGCGCCTTGATCCAGACCAGGTTGCCGAGCGGGTGGCTGACACCTTTATGGCCATCAGCACCGAGATGAAAAAAATAATGGCGCCTCTTGGCCGCTCCCAGAGCTTGCCCATCGGCATGTCAGACGCCATTGGTATTGATGATGCCGCTGCAGCAGAAAGACTACAGATCAAATATATCTGTTAATTGAACGTTTTAAGCATATATATGGAGCACGATAGTGAGTCCCAAAAAGAAAACCGCATCAAAAAAGAAGATTGCAAGAACCCCAAAGGTCCTGACTGTCAAAGGCCTGGATAATAACGGTCAGCGTATCAGCTCCCAGAAATTTGAGGAGATCGTCCAGGCTGCGGCCCAGAAATCCAAGAGCCTGATACTGGAAACTTACGGCCAGCACAACGTGGGCGGCAGGCTGATGCCCCAGGGCGGGCCCTATCACCTGACCATCAAAGGGCCTGTCGGCCAGCGGCTCGGCTGTATGGGACAACCCGGTACCACAATCCTCTGCGAAGGCCCGGCCTCCGATGATGTCGGTTATCTTAATATAGGCGCTGATATCACTTTGCTTGGCGATGCCACCAACGGTGTGTGTAATGCCCTGGCCCAGGGACGTGTCATGATCAGGGGCTCCATAGGGGCCCGCGGCCTGACCATGACCAAATGGAACCCTGATTACGAAAGACCGGAACTCTGGGTTCTGGGCTCGGTGGGTGATACTTTTGCCGAGTTCAACTGCGGCGGTATCGGTATTGTCTGTGGTGTCGAGCCCAAAAACAAGAATAATGTCCTGGGCTATCGCCCCTGTGTCGGTATGGTCGGCGGCTGGATCTATTACCGCGGTAAAACAGATGAGACATACTCACGAACAAACGTCAAGGAAATAGCGCCGGATGATAAACAGTGGCAGTGGCTCATGGACCGCTTGCCTGATTTTCTTGAAAAAATCGGCCGGCCGGAACTTTTGAAAACACTCTCCAAGAGAAAAGAATGGAAGATCCTCATGGCAATCACGCCGCAAGAACGTGCCCTTATCTTCTCCGGCCCCATGCCCATGAGCGAATTCCGCTATAAAATATGGGACAAGGCCTTTGGCGGCGATCCCCTGCGCGATCTGGCCCCGGGCCTGGACCGCAGCCCCATCGGCTTGATCGAGACCGGGGAACTGCGGCGGCGCCAACCATATTGGGCCAACCATGAAAAAGCAGCTCCCTGCACCTTCTACTGCCCCGTGCATATTCCCACCATCGACCGGTTGCGCCTGATCCGGGACGGCAAAATAGAAGAGGCTTACGAACTGGTTTTGAAACATACCCCCTTACCAGGCTCCGTCTGCGGCCATATTTGTCCAAACCTCTGTATGGAGGGATGCTCCCGCCAGACGGTTGACAAAAGTATTGACGTGGCCATGCTGGGCCGAGCCATAAAGGATGCTCCGGCACCAAAGCCGGCGCCGAAGACCGGCAAGAAAGTTGCCATTATCGGCGGTGGACCTGCTGGTATGAACGCTGCCTGGCAGTTGGCCTTAGCCGGAATTGAAGCGCATATTTTTGAACGTGATGATAAACTTGGCGGCAAACTGGCCCAGGTCATTCCATGGGACAGGCTGCCCAAGGCCATCTGGGATTCTGAGATCGACCGGTTCATGGCCATGGAGAACATTTTCGTCAACTTCGGCGTTGACATGACCAAGGCGAAGTTCAAGGAACTGCAGAAGAAATTTGACTATGTAATAGTTGCAGTCGGCACACATGAGCCGCGCCGCCTGCCTTTTCCGGGTAAAGAGCGTGTCATTACCGCCCTTGATTTTTTGAAATCAGCCAAGAGTGACAACCCCATGAAAGTCGGTAAGCAGGTGGTGATCATTGGCGCCGGAAACGTGGGATGCGACGTTGCTTATGAAGCATACCAGCTTGGAGCTGAACAGGTCACCCTGGTTGATATCCAGAAACCCCTTGCCTTTGGCAAGGAAAAGGAAGCCGCCGAAGCGCTTGGCGCTACTTTCCGCTGGCCCGTCATTACCAAGGAGGTTACCAGAGAAGGTCTTGTCACGACAGAAGGTGATCTTATCCCGGCCCAGACCGTGATTATCTCTATCGGTGACATCCCGGCCCTGAAATTCCTGCCCGATACCGTGGAATGTCTGACGGTCGGCGGAGCAGCCTGGATCAAGACAGATGCAGCAGGCCAGACCAGCGAACCCAATGTCTTTGCTGTCGGTGATGTTGAGCGCCCGGGCTTGGCAACCAATGCCCTTGGCAGCGGCAAAAAGTCAGCAGATTACATCATCACACAGACTCAGGGGAAACAATGGGTACCCTTTGACAAGAAACTTATTGACTTTAGAACCTTGACAACAACTCATTACAAACCGGAGATCGAGTGCGGTGCACACTTGGAAGGCGAAGCATATCGCTGCCTTTCCTGCGGCAAATGCCGCGATTGCCACTTGTGTGAGACCATGTGCCCGACCACTGCCATATCACGCCGCGAAGTGCCCAGCGAAGTCGGATATGAGTACATTTCCGATCCCGAAAAATGCATAGCCTGCGGCTTCTGCAGAGATACCTGCCCGTGCGGTATCTGGGTCATGCAGCCGTTTTAATTCATGCCCATAAACGGTCTTTTTGTGGTATGTCTGCGTCACGCGAAAAAAATAATGCTCGGCATATGATCATATGCCTCTGCTTATTTTTTTTGCAATCCTTGATCTCCGGCAAAAATCCCCGTTTCTGAACAGGAACTTACCTGAATATCACACTATATACTTATTTATTATTTTTTACTTTTGAATAAAAACCAATTTTATAGCCATTTCACGCAGCCGAACCGTACCCCTAAAAACGGGGCACAAAGAACGGATAAGCGATTCGGTAAAAAGCGTTAGCGACATCCCAATGTCGCCCGTTTTTTGAGAGCAGCACATGATGTCAGTCGTCGACAGTTTTGCCGACAAAGAAATGAACAAAAAATATCATGGAATTCTCTGCCGTAGCCAAAATCCTCATTGTCTTCTTCGGTGTCCTTGCTGCCAGTCGTGTGCGGGTTCCCCTGGGGGTGGGGCTTATCATCGGGGGCCTAACGCTTGACCTCTGGGCAGGTAAAAATCTGCAGAGTTTACCCTTTGATTTATTGCAGGCCCTCTTGCGTCCTGAACTGTGGCTCTTAACCATCACCATTACCCTTATTATGGAAGTTGGTCACTTCATGGCCTCTGATGAAAACGGTCGTACCATTGTGTCATTTGCCCGGCGTTTTGGCGGCAAGCACGGTAAGGCAGCAAGTCTCATCCTTATTCCTGCTGCCATCGGCCTGGTACCGATGCCAGGGGGAGCCCTTTTCTCGGCACCCCTTGTTGGCCGAAGCGCCCGGAACAGCAGTAGTTCTTCTGAATGGAAAGCTGCTGTCAATTACTGGTTCAGGCATATATTGGAATACTGGTGGCCGCTCTATCCTGTTGTTATAGTCACCCTGTCTATCTTCACCCTGCAGACCTGGAAATTCATGCTCCTGCAGATTCCATTCACCTTCGTCAGCCTAACCGCCGGATATTTCTTTTTGTTCCGGCACAGGTCACTGTCTTTTAATTCAGATGATCCGGTTGAACAGAATCTTCCCGGTATTGTTCAGGTTCTTCTTCCTATTATCATCATTGTTTTCGCTACCCTTCTGTTGCCGACATTCTTTCATACCATTCTGCCCGGACTGAACCCGGCCTCCTGGAAACTCCTTTCCATGTTGACCGGCCTGGTGATCAGCCTGGTAATCATCTGGCGAGGCCGCGATAATCATACCAGGAAAATGTTTTCAGATATTGCCACATTGAAAACAGTGAATGTGTTTGTCACCCTGGCCGGTGTCATGATATTCGAATCTCTGCTCAACTCGTCAGGGCTTATTCCCCTGGCTGGCAGAGAACTTTCCATTGCCCGGGTCCCGGTTGAACTGATCATAGCTTTCCTGCCATTTCTGGCAGGGATGGTAACCGGAATAGCCATTGGCTTTGCCGGTGCCGCATTTCCCATTGTTGCCGGCTTTATCAGTGCCGGTGATATCAGTATGCAGCCTATGGCCGCCCTGGCCCTGGCCTTCAGCATGGGTTATGCCGGCATGATGCTCTCCCCCGTACATCTCTGCTTTTTATTGACAGTTGATTATTTCAGCGCCTCATTTCTGAAGGTGTATCGCTATATTCTTCCATGTGTTCTCTCGATTATGGGTTTTGGGATAATTTTACACCTGATATTGCAAACTTTTGCCAGAAATTAAGAAATTGTCTCCATCGTGAATTACCGTAGACTTCGAAAACCACAATCGGTCAGGTATTGCATTAATCTCTTGTTGGTGTTACAGGTCCCGTTGATGCCTGAGATACTTTCTACTATTTAAAGAAAAGTGTATGCCGGTTTATCAACTGAGTGACAAGCTTATTTTTC
>JAFDCT010000254.1 GCA_019312695.1 Deltaproteobacteria bacterium
AAACTGAATTGCGCCACTCTGCCTTCAAACCTTATCGAAAGCGAACTTTTCGGTCATGAAAAAGGCTCTTTCACCGGTGCCCAGACAAGCAAACGTGGCAAATTTGACCAGGCTGACGGCGGTATGCTCTTTCTTGATGAAATCGGTGACATGAGCATGAAAACCCAGGCAAAGATCCTGCGGATTCTTCAGGAGCAGACCTTCGAGCGTGTCGGCGGTAATCAGACCATTCAGGTTGATGTCAGGGTTCTTGCTGCAACGAACAAAAACCTTGAAGAGGAAATAGAGGCGGGCAATTTCCGGGCCGATCTTTTCTGGCGCCTTAATGTTGTACCCATTCATCTTCCTCTGCTCCGGGAGCGCATAGATGATATTTCCCTTCTGGTTAATGATTTTGTGAAAGATTACAGCCGCAAAGGTTTGGGTAAAAAATCTTTCTCTGAAGAAGCGCTGGCTATCATGAAATCACATACCTGGCCTGGTAATGTCCGGGAGTTGAGAAATTTTGTTGAAAGGCTTGTTATTATGTGTCCGGATGAAGAGATAGGCGCTGCAACTGTGGAGCAATATCTGCACCAGACGCCCGGCACAACTGCAACCGTACCGGACAATTCAGCACTTGCCCCTTATCGCGAAAGAACATTCAAAGAAGCCAAAAAGGAATTTGAGCGTGAGTACCTCCTAATCAAGCTGAGGGAAAATAATGGTAATATTTCGCAAACTGCTGAAATGCTTGATCTGGAGCGAAGTCATCTGCATAAAAAACTGAAGGCCTTAAGCATTGATCTTTCCAATTCCGATTAAAGGATTTCCCTCTTTTTAAGTCATTATTTCCAGCCCGCTTTTCCTGTCCTGATAAAGAAGAAAAATGGTTTGAGTTTTATCTGAAGGTGCTTATTTTATAAGCACTGAAAGATATTTTTGATTTATTTGCCCAGAAAGGAGTTTTAGGAAAATGAGTGATGACTATCCAACAAACCTGCCTTCCCACCAGGATATTGAAAAAGATATCAGTGACTACCTGTCAAAAAAATACGGTGACCGGGTCAAAATAATTGGAATCCATGCCCAGCCTGAACTTGAGATAGACAGTACCATCTCTACTGATCAGCCTGTCGGCAAAAAAAGTCCCTATCTGGATTTTAATATAAAACCGGAAGAACTCTGTGCCTACCTCAACGAATATGTTGTACGTCAGGATGAAGCCAAGGCTATACTTTCCACCAAGATATGCACCCACTTCAACCGGATCAGAAATTCCATTAAAAATCCTCTGCAGGCAAAAAGAACCGTCGGGCAGATTAAAAACAATGTTCTGCTCATTGGGCCTACCGGTGTGGGAAAAACCTTCCTTATAAAGCTTATTGCCAAGAGATTGGGGGTGCCTTTCATCAAGGGAGATGCAACGAAATTCAGCGAAACTGGTTATGTGGGAGGCGATGTTGAGGATCTGGTGCGCGATTTGGTGCGGGAAGCCGGTGATGACATTGACAGCGCCCAGTACGGTATCATCTACATTGACGAGATTGATAAAATTGCTGCTGCCCGCAACCTGATCGGTGCAGATGTTTCCCGTTCGGGGGTCCAGCGCGCCCTTTTGAAACCCATGGAGGAAACAGAAATTGATCTCAAGGTGCCCCATGACCCAATTTCCCAGATTGAGGCCATCGAGCATTACAGGGCTACCGGCAAACGCCAGCGCAAAATGATAAACACCAAAGATATACTGTTTATTATGAGCGGCGCCTTTAACGAGCTTGATGATATCATCAAAAAACGGGTCCAGAAGCAGGCAATTGGTTTTGAAGGTGAAATAGTCTCAAAAAAAGAAACGGGCCGCTACCTCAAGCATGTCAAGGCTGAAGATCTCATCAGTTACGGTTTTGAAAGTGAATTCATTGGCAGGCTCCCGGTTATTGCCTGTCTTGATGAACTGACAGTACATGACTTATACAAAATCCTGCTGAATCCTAACAGTTCAGTGGTTGTCGGTAAAAAACTCGATTTTCTTGCCTACGGCATCAGGATACAGTTCAGTGACGAAGCCCTGATGGAGATTGCCGGAAAGGCAGCGGAGGAACAAACCGGCGCCCGGGGTCTTGTCAGTATCATGGAAAAAACACTTCTGCCTTTTGAAAAGAAGCTCCCCTCAACCGATATCAAATTTCTTTCCATCACTTCTGAACTGGTCAAAAATCCACAGTCTGAACTGGACCGTATGCTGTCGGACACAGATTATCTTTCCTATCATGAAGACCAGTATCACCGGCTCCACCAGGAAGAAAATAACCGCATAAGGGAAATGCTTCTGAAAAAAAAAGGGGCGTTTCTTGAAAAACACGGTGTATTACCAACCCCGGAACGATTAAGTATCATGGCTAGACAATGCCAGGATGAAATTCTCGACATTCGTGATGTCTGTGAGGTTTTCATAGAGTATGTCAAACAAATTAAAGAATGTGAAAAAAACCTTTCAGCAAAATGCGGTATCCATGTTACTTTCAGCGAGGAAGCCATAGACAGAATCATTTCAAGACAACCTTTGACTCAGGAGATGATCAAATCACTTTGTGAATCACTGGGGACCACGTTTGAGTACGGCCTGGGATTGCTTGAACAGAAAAAGGGTATAGATCATGTAGTTATCCCCGGGGCAGGTATTGACAACCCTGAGCAGTATATAAGCGACCTGGTCCGTGACTATTTCAAAACTTGATTCTGCCTGATTCATTTGTTGGCAGGCGAAAATGATCTAAGGCTCTACCCTGCTATTAAATGAGTTTACAACTTGTTTGTTTAATAAAATATTCTGTTTTTTATATAACCAGCTTTGTTAAGGAGAAAAAAATGTTATTCCCTGATTACCGCCCAAGGCGATTAAGAAAAAACAAGGCTTTTCGTGCATTGATACGAGAAACGCACCTAACTCCGGCACAACTCATCTATCCGATTTTTGTCATGCCCGGAAAAAACAAGCGGGAAGAGATTTCTTCCATGCCTGGCGTTTTCAGGTTCTCGGTCGATCAACTAGCCAAGGAAGGTAAAGAGTGCCTCAAGCTCGGCATAAACTCGGTCATTCTCTTCGGTCTGCCTGAAAAAAAAGACCCCATGGGTTCCGGTGCCCATATAAAGGACGGTATAATTCAACGCGCAATCAGGGAATTAAAGAATAAGGTGCCTGAACTTCTCGTTATTACCGATGTCTGCCTCTGCGAATATACCTCCCATGGTCATTGCGGCATTATCCTTGAGAATCAGGTAGACAATGATACTACCCTTGAAGTTCTGGCCAAGACTGCCGTTTCACACGCAAACGCGGGTGCTGACATGGTT
>JAFDCT010000255.1 GCA_019312695.1 Deltaproteobacteria bacterium
TAATAAGGAGATGCAGGCCATGAATGATAAAACAATGATAACCGAGAGAGCTATTTTTGCCGGGGGCTGCTTCTGGTGCATGGAAAAACCTTTTGAGGTCCTGGATGGCGTTATTTCCGTTACTTCCGGTTATGCCGGCGGGGCCAATAAAAATCCGACCTATGAAAATTATGCTGCCAATGGCCATATTGAGGTGGTTGAGATAGTATACGATCCAGCCCGGGTCGCCTATGAAAAACTCCTTGATGTGTTCTGGCGCCAGATTGATCCTACTGACCCAGGCGGCCAGTTTGTGGACCGAGGCCATGCCTACACCACCGGAATTTTTTACACAACTGAAGAGCAGAAAAAGCTGGCGGAAAAATCCAAGGCAAACCTTGAAAAAAGGATGGTTTACGATAAGCCCATCGTCACGCCTATTGCACCGGCCCAGATATTTTATCCGGCCGAGGATTATCACCAGGATTATTACAAGGAAAACCCCCTGCGCTATAAATTCTACCGCTCCGGATCCGGACGTGACAGATTTCTGGATGAAATCTGGGGCAAAGACCGCAAGCAGTGGAGTGAGCATGAACTTAAAAAAAGGCTTACCCCCCTGCAGTACGATGTGACCCAGAAGGACGGTACCGAGCCGGCTTTCAGGAACGAGTACTGGGACAACCATCGGGAGGGAATTTATGTCGATATAGTTTCGGGAGAGCCGCTTTTTAGCTCACAGGACAAGTATGATTCCGGTACCGGCTGGCCGAGCTTCAGCAAACCGTTGGTTCAGGAAAATATAGTGACCCGTGAAGACCGGAAACTCTTTATGTTCAGAACCGAGGTGCGGAGCAGGCTGGCAGACAGCCACCTGGGTCATGTATTTGACGATGGTCCGCTGCCAACAGGAAAACGTTACTGTATGAATTCTGCGGCCCTGCGTTTCATTCCCAAAGAGGAACTGGAAAAAGAGGGGTATGCTGAGTTCCAGCCGCTCTTTGAAAAGAGGTAAAACAGACGGAAGACAGTTTTCTTGGAATTGATGCAAATCATCTGCAGGAAGAGAATCAGGAAACTTATGGGGCAGGACCCTACAATCTGCTCAGCGGTAAATAAAGTCAGCCTGCTGCAGCAGGTTGTAAGGGATCTCGATTCCTGCTGCTTCAGCAGTTTTCAGGTTGATCCCAAGAAAAAAGTCCGAGGTCTCTACAGGTAGTTCAGCGGGGGCAACCCTGTGAACCAGAATATTATCAGCCAGCCGGGCGGCCTGCAGCCCGGTTTCTTCATTACGAGGGCCATACGAATAAAGCAGGCCGTTATCGAAGTGAACATGCCCGGCAGAAAAAACCGGTATTTTTCTCTTTACTGCCTCTCCAATTACCGGCTCAAGGTTGGTGCCCACCAGCCAGGTATGGAGAATGAAGATGGCATCAATATCCTGTCCCATTGAATCCATGGTAGTATGAAGCTCGTCGAGAGTTTTAACCTCGGAAACGGTCAATTGCATGCCCAACTGTACGGTTGCCTTTTGCAGGTCCGCCAGGCTCCGTTTTGCAGCACCGGTGTCAAAACAGATCGGGGTTAAAATGTGTTTTGCCCCCGGTGCTATTTCACGTAACTTTTCCAGGGATTTAGCAGTGGAGCCGCGCAGTTGGACACCGGTAAGGTTCCCGCCCGGCTTCAGCAGATCCTCCACTATGCCGGACCCGACAGCGTCATAGAGTATAAAGACAACGGGGATACCGGTGCCCCGGGTGAACTCCTTAGCCATTTTGGTGGCCGGTGTTGTCATGGTAAAGATCAGGTCGACTTTCCTGTTCACCATGTCCCTGATAGCATTTTCAATCTCTTTCTTGTCCTTGGCTTCGCACCTGATTATCGTGGTGTTCTGACCTTCGACATAGCCCAATGCCGGCAGATTGGTCAGAAAACCCTGTGCCCCTTCAAATTCAGTAGGATTGGGATTGACATACCCTATAGTATACGTTTGGGATGGGGAGAGGGTGAGGTAGAGCAAATAAAGGATTACAGCAATCGTAATTCCAGTAAGAAAGAAGACAATATTTTTTTTAGACATCTCCATATCGTATGCCATTCAAGAAATCATCCCGTTCCCATCACTGTTTTGCGACAGGAACAAGATCATTAGTGCTGTGACGTTATCAACAGAGTAATGATATGGACACCCAATGACGACCGTATATTCTATATTTAACTACAGGAGGAAAGGTTGTCAATTGTATAAACTTTCACAGTTTCAGGAGGAGAGTACTAAAGGGTTTACTGTATCTGGAAACCTGCATCCCAGTCCTTGCGGACCGGGTCAAACCCTTTCTTTCTGATGGCTGCGCATACCTCGTTGATGGTGCGGTGATCGCCGATGGCAAACTGTTCGCCTGTGGTCTCGGGGGCGGAATAACCACCAGGGGCGGTGCAGGACCCGGCAGAATAACGGGTGGGGCCAAGTCCTATCATACCGTTACGGTAGCGGGCCTCTTCGCGGGTGGAGAGGATGATGCCCACATCAGGATCAAAGAGGCGGAGGGCAAAGATCAGTTGGCTCAAATCCCTTTCAGTTACCTGTGAGAGAGGCTGGAACTCACCTGCTGCAGGGCGCAGCCTGGGAAAGGAAACAGTAAGCCCGGTACGCCAGAAGTTTTTCCGCAGCCA
>JAFDCT010000256.1 GCA_019312695.1 Deltaproteobacteria bacterium
GAAAAGAGATACCGCGTTGCCGTCCCTTCAAAGGGGCGGTTCGTGAGACTCATGTAAGGTGATCCCTGCAGGGGCGTTTCAGAAAAATTATAAATATCGACAGCTATATCGATCAGGTAGCTGTCCGGCTTAAAAGTCATGCGCCTGGTTACCTGCAGGCCTGAAGACAGCTGCGCCGTCATGGTGAGGGTCTGATTCTCTCCTGCCGTAACCGTGAGTTCTTCTTGATCTGCTGCAAACAGGGGAATCTGGGCTTTTTTAGGATCTACACCCCAGGTAAAGTAAAGTGGCAGATTTATAAAGGAATCTGTGCTTATAAGTTCTTTCAGCTGCGCATCCGACTCATTTGTTTCCCGGTAGTTTTTGAGCAGAAAGCTTTTTATGCCGCCGCCGGTCTCTGAAATAACAGTCCTGTATTTATTGGTTTCAACAACAATTTCCCTGCCCTCCTGAGAGGGAAGGCTGGCAGGCTGCTCAAACTGGGCCGGCTGTCCAGCCGGTTCAACTGCAGCTGGGGCCGGCCCAGGTTCAAGACCCGGGACGGGAGCTTCAGGCTGCTGCGGCTCCGCGGTTTCCTCGACAAGGGTTTGCTGCTGTTTTTCCTGGGGTGCAACAAACAGGTACTGGTAGCCAAGCAGAACCAAAAAGGCCAAAACAATTGCCAATATTGCTCTATATGTATCCATTGTTATTCCTTTCGACCCATTTTTGTATGGTCATGTATTTCTTGCTATTCCTGGCAAACCTATTCGGGCTTACTTAACTGGATCATAGCCGCCTTCACTGAAGGGATGACAGCGTAAAATCCGCCATGCGGCCATGAAAAAACCACGGAATGGACCATGGCATTTGATTGCATCAATGGCATACTGGGAACAGGAGGGAGTAAAACGGCAGGCAGGAGGAAACAGGGGGGAGATAAGGAGTTGATATGTTTTAATAAAAAACAGAAAAAAACTGGTAAAATATTTCTGCAGAAAATTTTTCATAACACAGCTTTTCCTGCATCAGGCCCTACCGGTCAAGACAATGTTCCGGAATAGTTAAACGGAAAGGATAGTTTCTTAATGCTGTAACGCTGAGCAACTGCTCTCAAGCAGGTGTTTGACAGCCTTTGCCATTTCAGCCGGGTTTTTCGGACTGAAATCTTTCCGTACCGTTATAATTATATCCATGAAGGGCAACTCGCAACTCGTGGAACTTTTTTCCTGAATGAAATCCTTGTTTAACCGGAAGAACTCCCTGATGACTCTCTTAATCCTGTTTCTTTTTGCCGCTCCCTTGAGCTGGCCATGAATGCTTATTCCAAGCCGGTTATGATCTGAATTGTTTGGCGCTAAAATAAGACTGAAGTTTTCCCCGTGTACCCTTTTTCCGTGCCGGTAAACATTATCGTAATCACTTTTTTTTCTCAGGAGATAGGTTTTGGGTAGCTCTAGGGTGCTCATGGCTCAACATTTCAGGCCGGCCCTGTCCATTTCGTGGAACTCCTGGCATCCTGATCAGTTGCCAAGTGGTCCTGTTATACGCTTAATCTTTTACGGCCCTTGGCTCTTCTGTTGTTAATAATCGCTCTGCCCGCCTTGGTTTTCATGCGCAGGCGGAAGCCATGGGTTCTTTTTCGTTTGATGTTGCTTGGTTGAAATGTTCTCTTCATAACTTTTTCCTTACACTTCTCTATTTTTACACTTATATGTATGAAGCCCCTGCTAACTCATCATCAGCTGAGTGCTGAAAAGAGCTGTATATGTAATTTTTGGAGGGGCAGTCAGTTGGTTCCCGGAAAACTCAGAAATATATAATATAACCATAGAAAAATATGGGTGTCAAATAAAAATATCCTATGATACAATGTGTAGTTGATTCAAATATATTAGAAATAAGTACATTTTATAATCTTGAAAGCTTCATTGGGATTTCCCAATACAAGAATGTCATTGCAAAATGGAAGAGTTGACCGGGAGTTGAGCTAATGCCGATATATGAATATGAACATCAGGGCAAGGGGTGTGAGCAGGGTAAGCGGTTTGAAATAAAACAGTCAATATATAGTGAAAAATTCACGCACTGCCCGTACTGCGGCAATAAAGTGCGCCGGCTGATCTCTCTGGTCTCGGTCAATACTCCCAAAGGCAACAGCGATCTGAAGAATATGGGTTTTACCAAGCTGGTGAAGCGGGATGACGGGGTATACGAGAATGTTACCGCAACGGGGAAAGAAAGCAGATACTGGGATGCGGATAAACCGGAAACAAAGCCCGATCTGAAGTCCAAGATATCTGACTAAATTTATTTTAAGGATTTTACCCCTTTTATCCCCGCAACAGCTTCAACACAGCTTGTTTCTACCACTTTGCTTGTTTTAACCAATTGATATTATTTGATAAATATGTGTTAGTTTGACTTTTTTGCGTGCTTTCATTTATAATGCCCGATCTTTTTTGACCTCTGGTAATTGGGATATGGCGTGAAAATTTTTGCTACACTTGAGGCAAGCGGTAAAAAACCGCAAATGTCCATAATATTTTTTACATTATGTCATATAAGGATAATGAATACGATATACTGGTGATCGGGGGCGGCCATGCAGGTTGTGAGGCCGCGTTGGCCGCAGCCCGCATGGGATGCAGGGTCGCGGTCGCCATCATCAACGCTGACACCATCGGCGCCATGTCATGCAATCCTGCAGTCGGTGGCCTGGCAAAGGGGCATCTTGTAAAGGAAATTGATGCTCTTGGAGGCGAGATGGCCAAAAACATTGATGCCACCGCCATTCAGTTCAGGCGCCTTAATACCAGCAAGGGTCCTGCGGTCTGGTCATCCAGAGCACAGGCAGACCGTTTGCGCTACCGCCTGCGCATGAAATCCATGCTTGAGCAGCAGGAAAATCTGGATATCAAGCAGACGGTAATTGACAGGCTGCTGGTGGAAAACGGCTGCATCAGCGGGGCGATCACCTCTCTTGATGAAACCCTTATTCTGCGGGCTGTCGTCATTGCCACCGGAACATTTTTAAACGGTCTCATCCATATCGGTCTGAAAAATTTCCCGGCCGGCCGCATGGGTGACCCGCCTTCTACAAAACTCGCCCAATGGTTTCGCCAGACAGGCTTTACCATGGGGAGGATGAAGACCGGCACACCCCCGAGGCTCGATAGCCGCACCATTGATTTTACTGAGCTGGAGCCGCAGTATGGCGATGACCCTCCACACTATTTCTCTTTTGCCAATGCCGATGCCAGGCTGCCCTTAAAACCTGAGCTTCCGCAGTTTCCCTGTTATGTCACCTATACGAACAGTCTGACCCATGAGGTCATCAGGGGCTCAATTGACCGTTCCCCGATGTATGCCGGCATTATAGAAGGTGTTGGAGCCCGATATTGCCCTTCTATAGAAGACAAGGTAATGCGTTTTCCTGACAAGGACCGGCACCAGATCTTTTTAGAGCCGGAAGGCATTGATACTGTAGAGGTATATCCCAACGGCGTACCGACCAGCCTGCCCCTTGATACCCAGATGGCGATGCTGCGTTCCATTAAAGGTCTTGAACAGGTACAGATGATTCGGCCGGGTTATGCCATTGAATATGATTATGTGGATCCCCTGGAACTGCAGCCTTCCCTGCAGACAAAAAGAGTGCAGGGTCTTTTTCTGGCTGGCCAGATCAACGGCACCTCCGGTTATGAAGAAGCCGGGGCCCAGGGACTTTTGGCCGGCATTAATGCAGTGCAGCATGTCCGTCGGGAGGAACCTTTGATTCTTGACCGCTCACAGGCTTATACAGGAGTACTGATTGACGACCTGATAACCCTCGGCACCAAGGAGCCTTACCGGCTTTTTACCTCCAGGGCGGAATACCGGCTGCTGCTGCGGGAAGACAATGCCGACCTCAGGCTCAGGGATATCGGCCACAGGTTGGGCCTGGTCGATTCTGAGACCTACAGGTCTTTCAGGGCCAAGCGTGAAGCCATTGAAGGCTGTATGGCAAAACTGGCCAGAACCATGATCAAGCCCGGGCCGCATATCAATTCTCTGCTCGAGAGCCTGGGTTCTGTGCCGCTGCGACAGACATGCAGCCTGCAGGACCTTCTGCGGCGTCCTGAA
>JAFDCT010000257.1 GCA_019312695.1 Deltaproteobacteria bacterium
AGTAATCATCAGATAATCGAAATTATACTCTCCGGCATACTGTTTGAAAATATCCAAGGTGTCGTTGTATTTTTGCAGCTCTTTCTCGGAAAGGGCATTTTTTACATACTTTACATCTTTCAGGTATTTCATAAAGAGCATGTTGCCCATGAGGGTGCCCTTCTTGTTTGCCTTGATAAATTCGTTTATAACAGATTTCAGTTTCGGACTGTTCTTGCGGAAGGCCCAGGCAATTTCCCCGCCTTCTCTCACGGCAATATCGGCATGCACCTGGATTTTCTCAAAAATTTTCCGCCAGAACTCAGCCTTATGGTGGTCAACGATGATAACCGGTACAAGGCCGGCATTGACCATTTCGAGGAGGTCCTCATCCTCAAGATTTTCATCGGCAAAGAGCAATTTTACCGGCTCTTTGCCTGATTTTTTAAAGTTCCTGTTTAACTCGAGCAGGCTTTCATAATAGCTGCTGGATTTACGGACGTAAATCTCTTTGCCGGCAAGATCATCTAAGCTGTTGATCGGGGGGCTTGCGGGACCGGTGATCACAACCTCCTTGACACCAGGGAGCAGAGTGTCTGAGAAGTCAACACTTTTCCGGCGCTCAGGGGTAATCGTTAGATTGGCTGCGGCAATATCGCCCCACCCCTTTAATAAGCCGGGGATCAACTCGTCCCGCGCTACAGGGACAAAAACTATATGTAGTTTGAGGGTCTTTGCCTGTATTTTTTTGTTAATAAACTTTTCGAATTCCTTCATAAAATCGTGAGTGATGCCGTGTTGCTTACCCCGATCAAGGAAAAAATAAGTCTTGCTGTTGACCACAAGAACCCGAATCTCCCTATTTTGGGCCATGTCGTCAAAATCATTCCTAATCACTTCCCGGATGGTGTATTTTGGTGCTGCATTTCCCTCAGCTGCGGCAGGAAGAACTGAAAGCCCAGTGAGCAATGTGGCAGCAAGGAGAAAGAGGGCTGTAAAGAGCAGTAGGAGAAACCGGCGGGAGTGCTTTATTTTCGCAGAGAACCCATTTTTGCCTGCACAGGCCTGGCAGATACTACCTGATTCCTTAACCCATTGTTGATCATGCATTTCTTTCACCGAAAGGTCTCTCCCCAGGCAACCCAAAGACTTTGCCTAGGGAATTTGAGGGTAGCGATAAGGTATAACTTACAGCATAAAGAAAAAAGACAATTTCATCAACTGTTGAAGCAGGGAAAGAGAACGACACCATATAACATCAACACAAAGTACAAAAGGCTTTCATGGGGACAAATATCCCAGGGAGGCCCGCTATTTTCATACACCCCAAAAAACTTACCCATTGGGGTTAACCTCATTAATATGGTTTATATGTTTGATATTTGATTTAAAAACATAATTACATCAGGCAACCTGTTAAGTCAAGAGATCCTGTGCAATAAAGATTTTAAAGCGATCAGCTGCATTTTTTGACCTCCGATGGAGAAATGAACATGAGAACCCAAAGGTTTACGCCAGTTCCGGCAGGAGTAAATATTGATAATACGACACCTGCGTTCGGCGCAGGCACAATGTAAGATAAAGAATTAACTAGTTGGATGGACTTTCTTTTGGAATACTGTTTTCCGGTTGTGGATTCTTGATCAGGCAGGTACACCCATCATTTCATCACCATCATTTCTCATGGCCTGATCGGTGATATTGATCGTAATTTTTCCTTTGTTTGGGACCGGAGCGAGGAACCGCAAGCGGACTCTGCAGGAAATGTTCGTGACCGGGATGACTACCAGATGATTTTCGCTATCATTCACGATATTTTTAATAATACGTTTACCCCTGATCCCCCTTCAGGGTAAAGATATCGAGTGGTACCCCCTTGGCAGGCTCAAGTCTGATGCTGATTGCCCCCTGTTCACATTTGGAGGAACAGACACCGCAGCCCATGCATTTGTCAAAATCCACAGAGGCCAGACCGTCAACCATCCGTATGGCATCAAACTGGCAAAAATCCTTACACGTTTCGCAGCCTATGCAGAGTTTTTGGTTCACCTCGGAAACATAGCCTGAGGAGGCAAGCATGGGAGTACCGTTCCTGTGGGCATTGATGGCGCCGCAGCAGCAGGAGCAGCAGTTGCAGATGGCATAGAAACGGTCTAACATGGCATCTTTAAAAAAAGCATGGTGGACATGGCCTCGCGCCTCTTCAGCTTCCATGATCCCGACAGCTTCCTGCTGACTGATCCATCTCGCTTTGTCCGGATGATGCTCCACAATAAAACTGGCAAAAGGCTCACCGATAATCAAGCAGACGTCTTCAGGCTGGCAGGGATTAACAGAGGCTGTCCTGCAGGGACACTTCAGAGCAGCAATGTGGTCAGGATTTTCCAGGATGATGGCCCGGGCCCGTTTGTAGGGAATGACCTGTTCCAGATCAGGCAGTTTTAGGGGCTGGTTGATCGTGACCAGCTTGCTGGCTTTGTCCAGTGGCATGACCTTGCCGTGGTATCCGTCGGCAAAGGTGATTCCGGTCCTGTCCTCCGGGGGGAAATTTTGGGTATCGACCTTTGGTTTTGGCAGGAGGCTCGTTGTCAAGCTGAAAAGAGGCCCGAGTATTTTTGCCAAGGGGTGTTTTCCTTTGGCTACACCAATATAAAGATAGGTCCAGCGGCCATAGATGTAGCCATGAATGAAGTCCCCCAATGAGTAGTTGGGATTGGTGCGCGACTCCTGCATGAATTTTCTGGTCGAGGGGCAGATAAAAGGGTGTGAGTTTTTCCGGTTCTCATCCATGGATAATTCCTGATTCCGGGTGATTCTGAGACAGCAATATACTATATCTTTTCTGCAGTATCCTGCCAACCAATAACTCTCTGCAGCAATGACCGTTCATGCTGCCATCCTGCAGTATCAGAGCTGAGTATGCCCTGCCGGAGCAGCAAGTTCTTTTGCCCTGGTTGTTGTTTCCCGTTTCGTTGAGCTGTTGATTATTGTATAAGTGAATAATCCTTTATAGCTATGTTCACCTCCAATATTAATTGTCGGAGACAATCTAATTCTTTCTTGTTTCCGGCATGAGGGAGGAATGAAGCACAAAAAAAGTTTGTGTTCAGCAGATAGGAGGTTTTTTTCAATGAAATCAATTTTACAGTTAACCATAATTTTTAGTGTCTTTCTGCTTTTTTCAGTCGGTGAAATCACCTGTGCGGCAGAAAATCAGGCACCCCAAGATATCACCCCCGCAAAACGGCCTAAGATCTGCCTGGTTCTGAGCGGCGGCGGTGCACGCGGTGCCGCCCATATCGGCGTGATCGAAGTGTTGGAAGAGATGCGGGTTCCCATCGATTGCATCA
>JAFDCT010000258.1 GCA_019312695.1 Deltaproteobacteria bacterium
TCCATATCTGAATGGCAGTCAGAGCAGGGATAAATCCCATCTGTGAATGGGGGGGGTGGCACGAAATATTGAGGCAACTCGTCGCAAAGGGCAACCTTGTCAGCTGCCAGCACAAGCAGTCCTGCAAAGAGAAAAAAAAATATTAATAATTTGTTAACCTTTCGCATAGTTGTTACTCCGTTTAAAACTGGCAGGTCAAGCTGTTTCAGCAGGCAGGGAATTCTATCTGTATTTCTATATGTGCATAATTAAAATTCTCAGCAGATTAAAATTATACCTCTATGTGTTTTTTTGGTCATAGGATTTTGAAAGTAAAAATACCACAATACTTAATCCAATAAAAATTAGAAATAAATAAGCTGAGTAATTTCTCCTGTAGGTAAGCTGCTTGAAGGATTCGTTTATCTCTGTTTCGATTATTTCAAGTCTCTGCGTATAGTCGCTGGATTTTGCCCTGACGGCATCAACATCAATGGAGTGGAAAAGAGCGCGAAACTCGGCATGATTTCTAAAGAAAGCCTTTTCCTGTCTATCCGTTCCAATGCCAAATAGCTTGAGGCGTTTCAGGTTTTTAGCAATGGTGTTTAACTTGTTTTCCACCAGGAACAGGGCCTGTTTCATTTCCTTGGCACGGTCGTAGGTGTGGCACTGGGAACAGAGCTGCTCGTTGATTATATCCATGCTTGCTTGCTGGATATTGTGCGATCCGTGGCAGGTAACGCAGCTCGGGCCTTCGCCGGTTGCAATAAATGTTTTACCGTGGCCACTTTTTATATAGTTGTCCTGGATCGCTATGTGGCATGTCCCGCAGAATTCTGGAATTTCAATGTCCTTTGGGGCTCCTTTAAATCCTCTTTGGTGCATCATGGACATACTTGCATCTTCAGGGGCACCACCGTGGCAGTCATGGCATGATACATTGTTTTTTGCATGCCAGCTTCCGCGCCATTCCTGAACATGCTGATGAATTCGGGGTTCCATGCTATCCGAGGTGTGACATTGAATACACGCACTGACCTCGCCCTGCGCTATGGACCAGGGTGAAAGCATAAACTCCTTTTCAAAGGTTTCACGGTAGCTTGCGAGGGAAAGACCGGTTGAGACAATACCGATAAATACAATTGCTGGAATTATAATGTATTTCATCATGAGTACATCCCCCAGATTGTAAGTATGGCCCACAAAGCAAGAACAATTAAGGCAAGGCTCAAGAGCAGTGGCCGTTTGCGGATGTTTCTTTCTGTATCCTTGGTATCAAAAAATGGCCAGAAAATGAGGAAGACAGAGAAGATAACGATCAGGCTGATACCCATTATGTCATTGGGTATTATCTTTATAACCTGGTAAGGGGCCAGGAAGTACCATGCAGGCCGGATGGATTCAGGGGTCGTCAGCGGGTCTGCTTGAATATTGGCTTCCAGCGGCAGAAAGAGATTCGGGAAAAAGGTCATTACAAAAAAGACAACGGAAAAATAGACCATCACCATATATAATCGCTTCAGGGAGAAGTGAGGAAAACATGGTTGACCCTCCAGGTGGTTATATCTGTTGAATTTTTCCTGCTGGGCAATGTCAATATCCGGTTCGATGGCCGGAGAGGTTGAAAGACCCTGACGCCTGATGAGCAGGACATGCAGGAGCATGAGACCGACGATAAAAACCGGCAGGATGACCACATGAAAGGAAAAGAACCTGGAGAGCGTAATGCCGGTGACAAATTCCCCTCCCCGCATATAGGATGATATACCTTCGCCGATGAAGGGCAGGAAGGCCGGTATGGTTGAAGTCACTGTAGTTTGCCAGAAACCGGTCTGGTGCCAGGGCAGAAGCTGGCCGGTGATGCAGGCAAGCAGAACCAGTAAGAACATGAGTACACCGGTCACCCAGGTTATCTCGCGCGGTTTCTTATAGCTGATCCGCAGGAAAACATGGACAAGATGTATGATGATGACGGCTACAATAATATTGCCCCCGATATTATGAATTGACCTGAAAAGCCATCCATATGGAATCTCATTGGTTATGGTCTGCACACTTTGAAAGGCATGCTCGGGATGGGGTACGTAGTAGAGCAGCAGCATGATGCCGGTGACAGCCTGGACAATAAAGGCTATGAGCGATACAAAACCGAGGGTGCTCCAGAAATTGGCGCCTTTAGGGGTCCTGAACTGCCGCAAATGCTTGTTGACGAGTTCTTCGAGACCTATTCTTATTTCTATCCAGTGTTTGAGTTTTCCCCACATGCTATGACCCCGCAGTAAGTTATCCTGGTATGAGTTTATCCCCTAACCGATTGTAATATGATCAGCCGTGATTTTGAGCGGATACCGCAGCAAAGCTTTCGTGGCTGGACCGGAAAGCACATTGCCCTCCAGATCGAATTCTCCGGCATGACAGGGGCATATCAGCTTATTATTGAATTTGTCGTAACCGACGAGACAGCCCAGGTGTGTGCAAATTCTGGAAAGGGCAATGAAGCCGCTGCCTTTCCTGTTAATGACGACCATGGGTATTTCGTTGAAAATGATTTCCTTTGCAGTGCCTGGAGGTATGTCTTCTTTATTGATGGTTAGCTGGGTATCTTTGGCGCTGCTTTTAGGTGGAACAAGAAATTTTGATGCGGGATACACAAATGAGATTAGGGTGGTTGTTCCGAGGAAAGCCAGAGATGTTTTTAAAAGTTGCCGTCTTTCCATATTTACCCTCCCTTGGAGCTGTTGAGTATTTGCAGAGTTAACACAGTAATATCCTTAATAGGTTATTAGGTTATATAGTTATTTATATTCAAGTGATGGCGTTACCTTGTTTATGATCCAGAAAAGAACAAAAGGAGTAAGCACCACCGTTAGAGCCCCCAATAAACCTTCCTTATATGTTTCCATGTTATGTGGAATGATTGGCAGGTGATAGTGCATGTACCCTGCAAATGATAAGGAGAAAGCCTGGCCGCCAATAACGACGTTCCAACGCATCATGAATACACCAAAAAGAACAAAAATAAGGGCAAAGAAAACCCGCCTGATCGTAAGCCTCGGCATAAGCAGCATGATAAAGGGCAGCAGGTTGCCAATGCCATACTGCATCACAAAGATATGGATGAAATCCTTGCCGTACATGACGGACCGCAAAATATCCCAGGACTTCATGGCGGTGTAGCCCCTGAAAATAAGGTCGAGCAGTTCAAGGGTGATGGCTGCTACCAGAAAGCCAAGAAGGTAGCGAGAGGTTTTTGTGATGACATCAAGCTCAGCACCGGCAATGATTTTTACCGATTCATCGCCTTTGCCCTTGGCAATGATAGCACTCCATTTTTTAAACTCCATGATTATGATATAGGTTAACATGCAGAGAGCAATACCTGAAACAACCGCTGACATGATAAAGATGACCGGCATGAGCGGCGACATCCAGAGGGCATTGGCTTTTACCGAGCCGAAGATGAAACCGGCATAGCCATGGAGAAAGCAGGCGACTGGAATACCGATTCCGGCCAGGATTTTTACCGCTTTTTTATCCTTTGCTATCGCCGCGTCACTGGTGTCAAAGGCACCAAGCGTCAGGATAAGATAAAGTAAATACATAAAACGCTCCCTGACTTCATCCTTGCCTTTTAAAGCATGAACCTTGTCTACAAAATAGATACGGTAGACAAACCATATTTCACTTAAGACAATGACGGCATAGGTTGAAAAGACAATACCAAAGGCGGCAATGGCCGATGTAAAGTGGGGTGTGAACATGACATTCATGCCCCGAAACGGCTGCTGCAGGTGAAACTGCAGGGGCATCATGGCCACCGGCAATAATGCAAGGGAGAATACCAGTGAAAACCGTGCGATGGTTTTCAGGTCCTGCTGTCCGAAGACATGATAGAGCGAGGAAAGAACGAATGCTCCTGCCACAAGACCTGTCATATAAGGATACATGACGATCTGGATGGACCAGTAAATGAATTCGTTGGGATAGGTAAAGAGCTCCTTTGCTGTCCACTCAAGGCCGTGGACGACCAGATGCTCCCCTCCCTGGCCTACAATATTCTCAACCGACATTTCTGTTACCTCACATTGGTATCCAGGCCGATATAGTAGACCTGGGGTTTTGTGCCATATTCATCTTTTAAGACAGATACACGTTCGTTCATGATTACCTTGGTCACAGGATCATTGGGATCTTTCAGATTACCTATGCGGCGGGCGCCAAAAGGGCAGTTTTGTACGCAGGCCGTTTTCATACCATTTTTGATTCTGTGATAGCAGAACGTGCATTTTTCTGCGACTCTATGGATGGGATGGAAAAAACGCATGCCGTAGGGGCAGGCCATGATGCAATAGCCGCAGCA
>JAFDCT010000259.1 GCA_019312695.1 Deltaproteobacteria bacterium
CCCACGAAATTTGTCACTGTCAGGGGCGTTTTTTCAAATTCAAGTTGAACTGTTATATCACCCTTGGAAGTTATAATTTTTGCATATAAGCCATCATCCAGTTTTGTTTCAGCAGCCATGAGTTCCCCTTTTGTGCTGTTGCAGAGTGCAGTTAATGTTATCAAAAGTGCCAAGAGGTAGTGTTTCATCTTAATTCTCCTTGTCAATCCGGCAGTATAGCCTAACGAATTTGCCTGCTTTGCTAATAAAAAATTATCACCCAAAAATAAGAAAGAACCGTAAAAGATTTAAATCATGAAATGTTTGCTTTGCTTACAAAGCCTTAATTCTCTTGTCAAGCAAAACTGAATCTGAAATCCCATAATTATATTGACGAAAAGAGGGATTAAGGGTTAAATGACACGATTTTTCATAAAGCCATACAACTCAATTTTCTAACCAGGTAGCAGATACCTTTGCTTTACGGACTATATCAACTTTTAGGCTGGCTGACATTTATTATCGGACTTCCTTTTTTTCTGCTTTACAGCCTGATTGCAGGCCGGTATCGAGAAGGGTTGGGGCAAAGATTCGGGTTTCTGGGACTGAAAGAGCAGAAATCAGGGAGTACAACGACAATATGGCTGCACGGCGCTTCCGTTGGTGAAGTTCTCCTGGCCAGGATTTTGATAAAAGAACTGGCAGAAATTTTACCTGATGCAGACTTTGTTCTCTCAACAGTCACAGAGCAGGGAATGGAAGTTGCCAGAAAACACTCAGGAGAAAGAGTACGCTGTATTTATGCACCACTTGACCTCAAGGGTATAGTTAACAGGGCAATTACCCAAATTGCGCCGGTGCTGTATATCTGCCTGGAAACAGAGTTATGGCCCGCAATTATTACTGAGGCCAAAAGATCAGGTGTAAAACTTGTACTTTTGAACGGCAGGTTAAGCGAGCGTTCATTTGAGCGCTATCAGCTGGCCAAGGGGTTCATGCGCAGGATTTTATCCTGTTTTTCCATGATCGCGGTTATCCAGGAAGCCGATGCCAAGCGCTACATTGGTTTAGGTGCGGAACCGGTAAAAGTAAGAGTGCTTGGCAATGCCAAGTATGATCAGGATATGGCGGGCCTGGCCCTGGAAAATGAGGAAACATACCGCTCTTGGCTGCATTTGAATCCAAACCAGCCTGTTTTTGTTGCAGGCTCCACTCATACCGGAGAGGAGGAGATGCTGCTTGCCGTATTTCAGGACCTGAAAAAAACATCAGGTCTGCAGGATATGATCTGGGTAGTGGCACCCAGGCATCTGCAGCGTTTAGCGGAAGTGGAAAGCATGCTGAAACAGAAAGGTGTTTCCTATGAACGCCTAAGTGAATTGAAAAGTTCTCTACGAGGTACCGATACTATCCTGGTTGATTCCATGGGTGATCTTGCAGGGCTCTATTCGGTGGCTTCCTATGTTTTCTGCGGTGGAAGCCTTGTAGAACGGGGCGGCCACAATATTATGGAGGCTGCCATTTTTGGTAAACCTGCTTTTTTTGGTCCGAGCATGAAGGACTTTAGCGATGCGGTAGAACTTCTTGCGCCAGTCGGTGCCGGGTTTCAGATAAGCGGCCCTGAGGCTTTGACTGAGTCGATTCTCTACTTCATGGATCATCCGGAGGAATACCAGGCAGCAGGAAGGAGGGCCCGGGAAGTTGCCGTCACACAGCAGGGAGCGGCCAGGAAGCAGGCCCTGCTTGTCAAAGAGGTTCTCAGCCATTGAGGAATGAGATTTTTGCTGTGCAGGTATATCTCCATGATAAAAACTTTTTATAAATATTACGCATAAATTGAAGAAGGAACGAGTATGAAAGCGCTTGTCGCTCTTGAAGATGGAAAAATATTTGAAGGGGAGTCTTTTACCGGGGCCGGAGAGGCGTTTGGTGAAATTGTCTTCAATACCGGTATGACAGGGTATCAGGAGATACTGACAGATCCGTCCTATAAGGGACAGATTGTTAGCATGACGTACCCTCTCATAGGGAATTATGGCATCAACCAGGAAGATATGGAATCAGCCCGCATCCAGCCGGAAGCTTTCCTGGTGAAGGAATATAATGCCATACCCAGTAATTACCGCTCAACAGGGACCCTGGCTGATTTCTTGCAGGAGTATGGGGTTCTGGGAGTTGAGGGCATCGATACCCGGGCCTTGACCAAGCACATTCGCCAGGCTGGGGCCATGAAAGGTGTGGTATCCACCAGGACGCTTGATCCTGAGAAGCTGGTCAGAATGGCACAGGAATCGGCAGGATTGGTGGGTAGGGATCTGGTACGGGAAGTAACCTGTCAGCAGCCGTATGGCTGGTCACAGGATGGGCCTCGACCCGGAGAAGGATTTTCATCAGCTGCCCCTGGTGAATATAAGGTTGTAGCCATTGATTATGGCCTGAAATATAACCAGCTCAGGCTCCTGGCTGAGAGGGGCTGCGCAATTCAGGTTGTTCCAGCTGAAACGAGGGCTGATGCTATTCTAGGTCTTGAACCGGACGGTATTTTTCTGACGAATGGCCCTGGCGATCCTGCAGGGGTTGAGGGTGTGGTGGATACGGTTCGGTCATTGCTGGGCCGGAAACCTGTTTTCGGCATCTGCCTCGGTCATCAGCTTCTCGGTCTTGCTTATGGCGGCACCACGTATAAATTAAAATTCGGTCATCGTGGTTCAAACCAGCCGGTAAAAGACCTGGTAACAGGCCGTATAGAAATAACCTCTCAAAATCATGGTTTCTGTGTGGATCTGGAAAGTTTAGACCCGGAAGAAGTGGAACTGACCCATGTCAATTTGAATGACGGCAGTCTGGAGGGCATGAAACACAAAAAATTCCCGGCCTTTTCAGTTCAGTATCACCCTGAAAATGCACCGGGACCTCATGATTCACTTTATCTGTTTGACCGTTTTATTGAAATGATGAAGTAAGCGTTCGGCCCCGTTCACTGAGTTGGGGCAGTGCATGAAAATAAACGTAGTTTAGACCTTTTAACAACTATCTGTTAGCAAGCCAATGCCAAAACGTACAGACATTAAAAAGATCCTTATTATCGGCTCGGGCCCAATAATTATCAGCCAGGCCTGTGAATTTGACTATTCCGGGACACAGGCTGTCAAAGCATTGAGGGAAGAGGGCTACGAGGTGGTTTTGATTAACTCCAATCCAGC
>JAFDCT010000260.1 GCA_019312695.1 Deltaproteobacteria bacterium
ATGCCTCTCGTTCTGTAGAGGAATTAGCCGAATATCTTCAGCAGCATCCCGAGTCAATCATAACCGGCAAGCAATAATGAGGGAGGTGTGACGATGACTAATAGGATTCTTGTTAGAGCAGTTGCATTAACTCTGGGTATAGCTATGCTTTTCTCGGTTGGCTGCGCCGGTCGTTCCCTATCAGCCCGCTTTTATGTGCTGAGCCCTATGGCCTTTTCCGTGGCAGAAACCCAAAACATTTCCGGTTTCAGCCAGAAGTTTGTTATTGGCATCTCGCCTGTGACTCTACCAAAGTACCTCAGGAAGTCACAGATAGTTACCAGGACAGGCAGCAACGAGTTGCATCTGGCTGAATATGACCGCTGGGCCGGTAAAATTGAGGAGGATATCGGGAGGGTCATAACAGAGAACCTGGGCTATATTCTGGGTACTGACAAGGTGATTTCATATGCCTCAATGGAAGCAATTGACTTAGATTATACTATTAAAATTGATATAAGCAGATTTGATGGCAGGCTTGGCGGAGATCTTGAACTTTTTGCACGGTGGGCCATTTTTGATAATCAGGACAAAGCTCTGAATGGCATAAAAGCAACGTATATAACTGAACCGACCGAAGGTAATGGATATGCTGACATGGTCGCAGCCCAGAGCCGGGCTTTATATGATTTAAGCCGGGAATTAGCAGATGTGATAAAAAAGTTAACCGGCAGTTAATATTATAATTGTTTTCTGGAATAAAAAAAGTGTACTTAGTAAATGCGGACCTGATAATTGGAATTAATATATCCCAAGCGCTAAGGAGCTTAACATGATCGGCGAAATCGAACCTATTGAGGGCAACTGGTATCATCATCTTGACAAGGGGCAGGATTTCATGGTGGTGGATGTGAATACGAGGGAAGCTACCGTAGATATCCAGTATTTTGACGGTGATATTGAAGAACTGGAAATGGAGGAATGGGAAGAGATGGATCTGGAGGAAATTGAACCTCCCGAAGACTGGACCGGTCCACTTGATGACCTGGAAGCCGATGACCGTGGTTATGAATAGGATCAGTTCTATAAAATAAACTGAGTAGAATGCAGCCAATCCATGAACTGTTAAACCGCATTCATTGGGACCCGGAATTCGGTCGGGGGCATTTCGAGATAGGCTATTACGACCGGATCGAGGTAAAAATCATCAGGGTCTCATTCAAGGAAGTCACCCAACTGCCGGGTAATAAATTCACCTTTCACGTGTTTGATGAGGATGGTATCGGACACTGTATCCCCATGCACAGGGTCCGCGAGGTCTACAAGGATGGCGAGTTGATCTGGAAGCGCGATCCCGAAAAGCACAAATAATCCATGTCCAACAAGACCCTTTGTATTACCGAAAAGTTATATGAATATATGCTTTCCGTTTCCCTGCGGGAGCCTGAAGTCTTGCTGGAACTGCGGCGCGAAACAGGTTTGGATGAACAGGCAAACATGCAGATAGCCCCGGAGCAGGGCCAGTTCATGGCGCTGCTGGTTAGACTGCTTGGCGCCAAGAAAACCCTGGATATAGGGGTGTACACCGGCTACAGTTCCCTCTGCATTGGCCTGGCTCTGCCGCAAAACGGCAGAGTGATCGCCTGTGACCTGAACCGGCAATGGACTGATATTGCAAAACGTTACTGGCACAAGGCTGGCGTGGCAGACAAAATAGACCTGCGCCTTGCCCCGGCCCGACAGACCCTGGAAGAACTGCTGGCAAATAAGACGGCAGCGGCCAGTTTTGATTTCGCCTTTATCGACGCTGATAAAGTGAACTATGACATATATTATGAGTACTGTTTGCAGCTTGTCCGGCCCGGCGGTCTGATAGCTGTCGATAATGTCTTGTGGGACGGTGCAGTGGCAGATGAATCAGTTGATGATGTTGACACCGAGGCTATTCGGGCTTTAAACAGCAAGATTCATGCAGACCCACGCGTTGAACTAAGCCTGGTGCCCATAGCCGACGGTCTGACCCTGGCCCGCAAAATGTGAACATTCCAGTGTAAAGAAGTCCATATTTCAATATTGTTTTATCACCATTCATGAACAGACTCCGGCGCAAATTATACGAACTCTATGCCAGGTATCACCTGAAATACACCTGCCCAAAATGTCCGGCCGCAAGAAGGGAGCAAAGAGACATTTTCAACGAGGGAGAGTGCTTCTGGTACAGGAACTGGACGGGGGGCAGGTATACTATAAGGACGTATCAGACCTATATCCTGTTCCAAAAACTTAACATCGAAAAAGATCTTTTCCTAGAATAGGGACAGCTGTTGCTGGGGCTGGGTCAAGGAGAGCAGCTTCTGCCATATCCGGACCATGGCAAGGGTATCTAGCCGGCAGTATGCCAGGAGATCCTGCCTGATTTTTTCTTTTTCTTCGGCATCATCAATTTTTGCCAACCCGGCATACGCAAGCATGGCCATTTCACCGTCAGCTATCGCCAGGTTGTCATAACCCAGATCAGGGACCAGGGCGGGAAGCACGTATTTTATCGAGTGGCTGCCGCACATTTCCTTGACATAAAAGTCCCTGTTGCGGAAAGGAATCATCAGGTCCGCAATCCTTGCTATGAGTGACTCTATATCACCGGCAAACTCGGGGAAATCCCTGGCAATCTCCTGCAGGCGCGATACTTCGAAGGCTTGATTATAGACAAGAATGGTCCTACACGGTCTTAAGTCTGCAAGCAATTTTTCAATAAGGGGTCGGCGCGGGTCCCTATCCGGCTGACCAAGAAATTCATGGTGCGAGAGCTTGCCGTTTGCCTGGATGTGGAGCGAGTATTGAAAAGGTATCTGCTGGTAGGGTCTCTGGCAGTCAAAGGAGGGCACAGGTTCCATGAATGTCTCAAAATCAAGGAATCCCAAAGGTTCGGTAACAGTTGCAAGAAACTCTCTTATTTTGTGGCTGTTGATAAATGCCTTGCCGGTAAGTTCCGCCTTGACCTGGAGTTGCATCTTGTCAGACATGGAGAAATCTGGCGGGATGTCCTCCATGTGCAGGATGCCGCCGTAGTAGAGAGCAAATTTGCGGTTATTACGGAGATTGGCGATATCAAAGATGCTGCATTCCGGGATATGCTGCCAGCAGTATTGTTTGAAGTCACACTCGTAGGGCTCGCTACAGTACGGTCCGATATCAATACCCGGTTCGTCCCCTGCCAAAGTTTGCCGCATATCGGCAAGCAGGCGGGGGATATCTGCCTGCCTGCTTAGGGTCAGATCGGTGACATCATCAATCGTAAAGAGTTTACCTAAATTCAGGTCTCCCATCCTGGTATAGCGGTTATTCAGGTGGACAACAAATACCTTGGAAATGCTGGTCCCCGATCCGGCCACAACATAATACTGGATCGCTGTGTCATTGATGAAGATTTCCTTGGTCTCGGTGGAGGACTTGACTTCATATAGTTCCAAGCCCTCCGGTCCTTTATGCAGTATATCCACCATGGCAAGGACATTGTCATGGCGGAAAGTGGCCTCGTAGATTGTCTTGGTCCCTGCTGCTATAAACTCCTGGGTCAAAATTATATTTTTCGAAATGCCGCTGCTGTATTCCAGGGCTGTACCGCCGGGGAAAAGCTTCTGGGCCAGGATGCCTACTTCTGTGCCAGCGTCAAAACGGGCCTGGAGACTGGCATCGGGCTCTGCTCTTAATTCCGGTCTGTTTTTTAAAAGCCATAAGGATTTATGGCACTGCAAACCGCGGGTGAACTGTGATTTGGAGAGATAGAAGGATCTAGCTTTATTCATATACACTATTATCATAAAAAAAAAGATAATAGCAATACGGAATTGGCAGGGAAGTGACTGTACCAGGTTTGTTCGAGAAAAAATGAATATTTATTGGACTATGTCTTTTAAATAATTTATGATAAAAGAATATGGGCGCAAAAAAGTTGGTCCAACAATAGGATCAACCATGGTGTAATCGTAAAAACTACCTTTATTATCCAATAGGCCCAGATATAATCTATCTGGATAGGTGTGCAATTCATGCAGGAGGGAAGCTTTTTGCGAGGCCGTAAACCCTACAAAGGAGAAAAAAAAAAAAAAAAAATAC
>JAFDCT010000261.1 GCA_019312695.1 Deltaproteobacteria bacterium
CAAGATTGTACTCCTCGAAACGATTTTGTCTGTCGGCCCATTTGGCCGATTCATGGGCCAGTCTGGAACGCGGTTGAACCGATGGACGTTTCAGGTTCATTTGCATCTTGGCAGCAAGCGGATAAACATGATTTCGCCAGGCACTAACAAGGTAGTCACCATCAGGATCAAGAGTTGGTGACGGCGCTGGCCTCAATTCAAAAGATCGCCACTGGGTCTTGATGCGCCGGTCTAAGGATTCAAGTTCTTTGACAGCTGGCTCCGCCAACCAACAGAACGGTCAAAGATAATCTGAGTATACGTCAAGTGTCGGCATAATTTGAACCCTGATTTTAAGTTAATTCATTTGGCAAAGTGGATAGTATGGCCACAAAAATACCTGATGAGTAATTTTTAGTTTTCATGTTGATTTGGCGTCGTAACTTTAACCACCGCTTCACCTTCAATGACTGTAGTACCCACGGAATTAATACAAACTGTTCGCAGGGTAACAATGGGTTTATCTTCCCGGATCTTTATCACTTCAACAGAAGCAGTGACCGGTTCATCAATGCTAACCGGAGCTTTGAAAGAAAGGCTCTGGCCCAAGTATATGCTGCCGGAACCTGGAAGTTCCATGCCGATAAGACCTGAAAAAAGACTTGCGACCAGCATGCCGTGGACAACCCGCTGCCCGAAAATGGAGGCGCGGCCGAAATCCTTGTCCAGGTGGAGGGGATTCCGGTCGGTTGATATCTCTGCAAACTGAAAAATCTCTACCTCTGAAAATGTTATGGTGATTGTGGCTCTGTCGCCTACCTTGAGTGAATTCACCATGGGAAAATCTATGCTCCTTTTGGGGTGACAGCTGCAAACATATTGTAAACAAATGAGTCCGAAAGGAAAGCTTTGAAAGACTTGCAGCCGGATTTTTAACCAGCATAGGATAGCCGGATAAAAATCTCTATTCAATTTTTATTAAATATCAGTTACAAATACAGGAATTGAAGGAATAGACATAAGTAAAGAACAGTTTTCATTCCTGATATGGGAATACGCACAACTATAATCTTTACAGAGGGGGAAAACCGTGCAATGGCAGGAGAATGATAACCTTGCCTCGCTTGAGGCCATGAAGAAAAAGGCTTTCCAGGGCGGCGGCGCCAAGCGCATCGAGACTCAGCATAAGAAGGGTAAGCTTACAGCCCGGGAACGCATTGAATTACTGCTGGATGAGGGGTCCTTTGAGGAGTTTGACCTGCTGAAAAGCGGGCAGGCAAGTGATTCAGCCGACGAGTATGCCGGCGACGGGGTCATCACCGGGCATGGAACCATAGGAGGCCGGGAGGTTTGTATCTTCAGCCAGGACTTTACTATTCTTGGTGGATCCCTGGGGCAGGCACATTCCGGTAAGATCTCCAAGATAATGGATCATGCGGTGACAGTGGGGGCGCCCATCATCGGTCTCAATGACTCGGGCGGGGCGCGCATCCAGGAGGGAGTTGATTCACTCGCTGCCTATGGTGAGATCTTCAGCCGCAATGTACTGGCCAGCGGTGTGGTGCCGCAGATATCATGCATCATGGGGCCATGTGCCGGCGGGGCGGTCTACAGTCCGGCCATGACCGATTTCACCTTCATGGTCGAGGACTCTTCGTATATGTTCGTCACCGGACCCAATGTGGTTAAGACCGTGACACACCAGGACATCAGCGCCGAAGAACTTGGCGGTGCCCAGGTGCACAGCCAGAAAAGCGGCGTGGCGCATTTTGTACTGCCGAATGATATTCTCTGCCTACGCGAGGTGCGTCGGCTGATTAATTATCTGCCCTCGAACAACCGGCAGACCGCGCCGCTCCTCGATCTCCGTGATCCTGTTGACCGCACGGACCCGGCCCTGGACTACCTGATTCCGTCCAACCCGAACCAGACCTATGATATGAAGATTCTCATCACCAGTATCCTGGACGGGGCTGAATTTCTCGAATATCAGGCCCAATTTGCCCGCAATATCATCTGCGGTTTCGGCCGTCTCGGTGGGCAGACCATAGGCCTCATCGCCAACCAACCAGCTGTTCTTGCCGGTGTACTTGATGTCAATGCCTCGACCAAGGCGGCCCGCTTTGTGCGTTTCTGCGATTCATTCAACATCCCGCTCATCTGTCTTGTCGACGTCCCCGGTTTCATGCCGGGACCGGAGCAGGAGCACGGCGGCATCATCCGGCACGGCGCCAAGCTGCTTTTTGCCTTTGTCGAGGCCACGGTGCCGCGCATCACGGTAATCCTGCGCAAGGCATACGGCGGGGCTTACGTGGTCATGAATTCAAAGCATATCCGCTGCGACGTCAACTTTGCCTGGCCCACGGCGGAGATTGCCGTGCTCGGTCCGAAAGGGGCAGCGGAGATCATTTATCGCAAGGAGATCCAGGAGGCTGAGAATCCCGAGGACCTGCTGGCCCGGAAAACCGAGGAATACCGCAGGACTTTCGCCAACCCGTTCCTGGCTGCCAAGAAAGGTTATATCGATGACGTGATCACACCACGGGATACGCGGCAGCGGCTTATCCGCAGCCTGCAGTTTTTGGAAAGCAAGGACAAAAAAAATCCCAGCAGCAAGCACGGGAACATACCCCTATAACAGTAAAGATAAACTAACGAGGCTTCCATGTTTGATAAAATACTCATTGCCAACCGCGGAGAAATTGCAGTCCGCATCATCAGGACCTGCAGAAAACTAGGAATCGGGACCGTCGCTGTATTCTCGGAGATCGACAGCCGCGCCCTGCATGTCCAGGAAGCGGACGAAGCCGTTTTTCTCGGAGCGGGCCCTTCCGAGCAATCCTACCTGCTCAAAGAAAAGGTTATAAAAGCTGCCGTTGAAAAGGGCTGCCAGGCAATTCACCCAGGCTACGGCTTTCTGTCCGAGAACGCAGAATTTGCCGAGATGGTTGTTGCAGCAGGTCTGGTATTTATAGGGCCCGCCGCTCCAGTCATTGCCATGCTGGGAGACAAGATCGCTTCCAAGAATCTGGCGATAGAGGCCGGCGTCCCCGTGGTGCCAGGCCACAACCAGCCTGTTTCAGACCTTGAGGAGGTCCGTTCCATTGCCGATGCCATCGGTTATCCTGTTTTGCTCAAGCCGGCGGCAGGCGGCGGCGGTCGGGGCATGCGCATCGCCCATGGTCCTGATGAGCTGGAAGTCGCCCTGAAGGAGGGCCAGGAGGAAACACGCAAGGCCTTTGGCGATAATAAGATCTTCCTGGAACGCTATGTCGAGAACCCGCGTCACATTGAAATTCAGATCATGGCCGACCAGCATGGCAATGTGATCTATCTCGGTGAGCGGGAATGTTCCATCCAGCGCCGCTATCAGAAGGTGATCGAAGAGGCGCCCTCTCTCGCCTTGACGCCGGAAATGCGCAGGGATATTGGGGAGCGGGCCTGCAGCCTGGCAAGCGCGGCCGGATACAGCAATGCCGGGACCGTTGAGTTCATCCTGGATCCCCGAGGTGACTTTTATTTTCTGGAGATGAATACCCGTCTGCAGGTAGAGCACCCGGTTACCGAAATGATCACCGGACTTGACCTGGTTGAGTTGCAGCTTATGGTCGCTGCCGGCAGGCAGCTGCCCTGCGGACAGGAGGATATAACCCTGATCGGGTGGTCCATCGAGGCTCGCATCTGCGCCGAGGAACCGGACCGCAACTTCTTACCGTCAACGGGCCTGATCACCCGCTATGCAGAGCCGCGTGGTAAAAATATCAGGATGGACAGCGGTATCATGGCGGGCAGCAGGGTCAGCGTCTATTATGATAATATGCTGACCAAGGCCGTTAGCTGGGGGGAAACCAGGGAAGAGGCAAGGAAAACCCTGGTGCAGGCCCTGAACAAGTTTCACCTCGAGGGTGTCATAACCAATGCGGATTTTGCCAATGCAATTCTTAACCATCCTGCTTTTATTGATGGCCAGCTCTCTACCAACTTCATTGCCGAGCACTTTGACCAGGGCGTCATGAAAATTGATCCGCCCCTGGAAAAACTTGAGCTCATGGTCATTGCCTGCACTCTGGTCTACCACAACCGCCTGAGTCTGGTGCGGGAATCACTCAAACCGATGATTGCCAAAGTTGGACCAGCACATCGGCCGGAGACCTGGCACGAATACGTGGTCAAAGGCGAGAAAAACATCTTCACTATCAGGCTTCTGGGACATATCGATTCCCACCTGTGGGATATCCAGGTGAATGATAATCAGTATGAAGTGATTACCCCTGATTTCGAGTTCTACCGGAGGCGGCTGAAACTGGGCATAAACGGCCAGCCGGAATATTTCAGGCTGCAGTACCGGGAGAACTTTTTCTGGGCCGCCTTCTGCGGCATAAACCGGATATTCGAGGTTTATTCTCCCAGGGAATGGGAGTTGGCCCAGTACATGCCCAAGCAGAGCAAAACAACCCTGGACAATGTGCTGCTGTCACCCATGCCAGGCCTGGCGGTTGAAATACGGGTCAAGAAAGGCGACCGGGTTTTTCGGGGTGAGGATATAGTGGTCATCGAGTCCATGAAGATGGAAAGCGGCGTCGCCTCCCCGTGCGACGGGCAAGTGGACGAGGTGCGGGTCAAAATCGGCCAGGCTCTGGAATCG
>JAFDCT010000262.1 GCA_019312695.1 Deltaproteobacteria bacterium
AAGGATTACGAACCCAAGATGACAACACTGGTTCTGGCCAGTAACAATAAGGTGCTGAAAGAGATATTTGAGGAAAACCGCCGGGTGGTTGCCTTGGAACTGCTGCCCGAACTGCTGCCCAAGGCCTTTGTCGCTGCTGAGGACGCCCGTTTTTACGAGCATCCTGGTGTTGATCTCTGGTCAATTTTCCGGGCTTTATTTCATAATTTCCGGTCCGGTTCAAGGGCCCAGGGCGGGAGTACCATAACACAGCAGGTTACGCGTTCTCTTTTGCTGTCACGCAAAAAGGTTTACTCCCGCAAAATTAAGGAGGCAATCCTTGCCTATCGCATTGATTCGGTCATGAGCAAGGCTGAAATACTCTATATCTACCTGAATCAAATTTATCTCGGTGAAGGAGCTTATGGCGTTGAAACTGCGGCACGGACCTATTTTAACAAAAGGGCTAAAAATTTAAGCCTGGCCCAGATGGCCCTGCTGGCAGGTTTACCGCAGGCCCCAAGCCGTTATTCGCCCTTTAAGGATTTGACTCTGGCCAAGAAACGCCAGGCTTACGTGCTCAACAGAATGGTGGAAGAAGGTTATATTACACCGGAAGCTGCCAGGACAGCCTTTAGGGAGTCTCTGGCACTGAAGAAATCAGGTGATGATTATTCTACCGGAGAGTTTTATGTGCAGCAGATTAGTAACTATATAAGCAGTAAGTATGGACAGGAAATCCTGGCGACGGGCGGACTTACCATATACACCTGCCTGGACCCGGCAATACAGCAAAATGCCGAGACTGCCATCCAGAAAGGTATGGCATCACTTTCCAGAGAGCAGAAGAAGGGCAAAAGTCCCCAGGCAGCAATGGTTGTGCTGGAAACAGCTACCGGCAAAGTTCGGGCTGTTGTGGGAGGCACTGATTTCAGCATCAGTCAGTTTGACAGGGTTATCCAGGCGAGACGTCAGCCTGGGTCTGCCTTCAAGCCCATTGTTTATGCAGCAGCGCTGGAAAAAGGTTTTAGGCCTGATTCGATATTAGTGGACGAACCGTTGAGCCTGGCAGGGGCAACGCGAGGCCATACCTGGAAACCCAGGAATTTTGACAACCGCCACTACGGCCCGACAACGCTGAGGGAAGGTCTGATTTATTCACGCAACATCATAGCTATAAAACTTCTGCAGGAAGCAGGCATAAACAGCGCAATAAGTATGGCCAGGAATCTGGGCATAGATGCACCGCTCAAACCCGATCTTACTTTAGCACTTGGCTCTTCAGGTATTTCACTTCTGGAGATGACAGCAGCCTATGGCTCCTTTGCCAACCATGGCAACTATATCAAGCCGATATTCACAGAAAAGATTATAGACCGGCAGGGCACGATACTTGAAGAAAATTCCCCCGTCAGGGTTAGGGGCATGTCAGAAAAAACAGCAAACCACATGGATCAAATGCTGCAGGAAGTTATCAGCCGGGGTACGGGAAAAAGGGCTCGAGGCCTGAAACGAACTGCAGCCGGTAAGACAGGTACCACCGACAACAATATGGATGCCTGGTTTATCGGCTATACCAGTGATTTTCTGGCAGGGGTCTGGGTTGGACATGATAGGAATATTTCACTGGGAAAAGATGGCTCGGGAGGAGAGGTTGCGGCCCCGATATGGCTGAACTTCATGAAACAGGTTGAAAGCGGGGGAAATTAGTCTGAGGTTCTAGGTATTTTGTTGTGGATCATTACAGGCTGTGTGAAATGGCAGCAAAAAAACAGAATTTACGGTTTCTTGCGCCGTTTGCGCTCCCGGAAGACAATCCTGATTGGTGTTTGATTAAGGCCCAGCTCTTTCCTGAAGGTGTTGACCAGGTAGCGGTGATATGAAAAGTGAATTTCCTTGGGATAGTTGGCGACAATGGCAAAGGTTGGAGGCTGACTGGTAATCTGCGTCGTGTAGAGGAGTTTTAGGCGCCTGCCTCTGGCCACAGCCGGCGGATGTGAATCAACCGCATTCCGGAGAATACGGTTTAATTGACTGGTTGGAAATGTTTTACTGAACTGCCTGTAAACAGAATCGATTGTTGGTAGTAGTTTATTCACCCCTTTGCCGGTTAGGGCAGACAGGGGCAGTATCGGCGCAAAACCCACAAATTGTGTGGCCATTTTCAATTCTGCCAAAATTTTCTTCTGCTCTTTGTGATCATCCTTGAGAATATCCCATTTATTTACCACCAGGATGCAGGCTTTTCCCTCATCCTGTGTATAACCGATAACTTTTGTATCCTGTTCGGTAATACCTTCTTCGGTGTTGATGAGTATCAGGGCCAGATCGCAGCGCTCTAGAGCGGCGAGTGCTTTGATAATGCTGAATTTTTCCAGTTTTTCCTTTACCCGGCCTTTGCGCCTGATCCCGGCGGTATCCATAAGCAGGTAATTTTTAGCCCCTTTTGTTAAAAGGGTATCAATTGAATCACGGGTAGTGCCGGGAATATCTGAGACCAGCATGCGATCTTCTCCCAGCAACCGGTTGATAAGGGAAGATTTGCCGACATTGGGCCTGCCGAAAAAAGCAATGCGGATAGATTCTGCCGGCTGCAGGGAACTTTCCTGGTGCTCGGGCAATACAGTAATGAGATCATCCATAAGTGAACGGACACCATAGCCGTGCTCTGCAGATACCGGCCAGAGCCGTTCCACGCCCAATTCATAAAAAGAAGGAAGCAGGTTTGGTTCCAGTTCCTCGCCATCTATCTTATTCACCACGTAATAGACGGGTTTATCGGTCCTGCGGAGCAGGTTTGTAACGTCAAAGTCAGTAGGTGTTACTCCCTCCCTGCCGTCCAGCAGGAACAAAAGCACATCAGCTTCAGCAACAGCCTGCAGGGTCTGTTCCCTGATATTACCGGACATGATATCCCTTTCTTCTGCCGGTCCGGACTCTGCCGCAATGCCGCCTGTGTCAACAAGAATAAAGGTCTTATGCTCCCAATCAACCCTTTCGTACTGCCTGTCACGGGTAACGCCCGGAGTAGGATCCACAAGGGCCTTACGTGATTTTGTGATCCGGTTGAACAGGGTTGATTTGCCGACGTTCGGTCTGCCGATCAGGGCGACAATAGCAGATTGCATTACCTTTGTTTTACGGGAGATTTTTTTGTCAGTCATTTGCATGCAAAAACTCTTAATTCTCCAGCATAAGCAGAATTTTTTCAGTCAATTTCTGTAACTGGGGATAGTTCTTCCCTTCCGGACCAGTCAATTGCCGCTGCAGGGACAGGGTTGCCGGCAGAATGTACTGTTTGAAGAATATTTTCTTTCTCTGCCAGGAAAGAAAGGCAAAGGCGCCTAAGATCTGGAGGTTCCGTTGCAGGGCCAGACTGGGGAATCCCTTTGAGAATGCCAAGTCATCAAGGCCGTACTTGCAAAGATGTTCCAGATAATGGTCCAACAGTTCCTGTTGTACCCCGTAAGGGATATTAGCATAGGGATCGATAAGCAGCGAGGCCAGATCGTACCCAAGAGGACCCAGCCTGCCACCCTGAAAATCAATTACTCTGGCTTCCCCGTCCAGAAGCATGAGGTTTCTTGACTGAAAATCCCGGTGCAGAAAATAAACTGCCGGTTGCCGTGCGGCACGGCCGGCAAGCTGTTTGAATTCATCGGATAATTTTGCTGAAAAACTTTTCATACCGAGAAGCTCCCGGCATAATGTTTCGATGAAATAGCCTGATTCCTTTTGCAGCATCAGTTTCTTATCATAGCGCTGAGTATCCCAGCACCATCTCCTGTCGAAACGGACGCTGCCCGAAATCTGCATAAAGAGAAGCAGTTCAACGATTTCCTTGTAGGTTTCCTTCATCTGTTCCCAAGCATCTTCACCCTGTTTTTTCTTTTTTCGTTCCAGTTCATCATGCAGGAGTGTGTCGCCGAGATCCTCGAACAGAATAAAACCTTTTTCAGGGTCAAATCCGTGTATTGTTGGTACCGGGATGCCTCTTTTTTTTAAATGACGGCCAATATTATAGGCAGCATGGGCTTCAGCCATACCTTTTGCAGGGTTTTCATTAGCCGGTAAAACACCACAGAAGGAACCGGTATCAGCAATTTTTATTTTAAAGAAAAGGCGACTTGAGCCGTCACCGGAAAGAGATTTCAGGTTGATTTTCTCCGTTTTATCAACAAGATATTCTTTCTGAAGAAAATTAAAGATGTACTGTGTATAATTGTTTTTGTTGGGGCTGTTCATAGGTAAAAAAAGATGAACTTCTCCGTTATTATGGTTGGTTAATGCAATAAATTTATAAGGTTGGAATTACCCTAAACATTATATTTATACCTTCAAGATGTCACAATTGCATCCTTTATAACGCTTCCGGCCGGGACAATTGCATCATCCCAGACAACACTCCGCTGCACGGTTGCCCCCGGTTCGATCACTGCCCCTCTGCCAATGCAGACCCAGTCCAGCAGTTTGACATACCTGTCGAGCGGAATATTATCCAGACCCATAAAGGGACCAGCGGCAGCTGCTTGAATAAGTTCGTCATAAAGGGGCACTTTTTTTCCCAGGAGGTCCCCGTGCAGTTTCAGGTAGTCCGCCCGGGTCCCCATATCAGTCCAGAAATGACCGGTTGCCAGATATGCCCTGATAGAGCCGCCCCGCTGTAAAAGTTTTCTGTAGCAGTCGATAATGCAGTAGGGGGTATCCTGCTGCACAGTCTGCAGCACGCCGGGATTAATGACATGGATCCCGGTAAAGGCAAGTGATCTTTCCCCAGGGGCGCTAACGGCTTCAGGCCTGTCGAAACTTAGAATCCAGCCATTTTCATCCACTATGATACTGTTGAAGCGCGGATAGTCATGCAGTACAAGGGTGACATCTGTTCCAGCTTCATAATGAAAGCGGTAGACATCGCGGTAATTAATTGAATGATAGATATCACCATTGACAACCAGGACCGGTTCACGGCCGAAATGGGGTAAAGCCATGCGCAGTCCGCCCCCGGTACCAAGTATCTTTTTTTCTTCCTGCAGGATGATATTTTCTTCCTGATGCAAAATATGGCGATGACAGGTCAGCGCAGGACTTCTCCAATGCACCGCACTATATTTCCTACAATCTGTCCTCGCTCAAGGAAATGTTCCGACAGGTTGGACTGCTCACGACAGACACAGAGGGCATTGCCCAGCGGGGGATAATCATTCGGCACCTCGTTCTTCCCCATGACCTGGCACAAACAGAGCATGTCCTTATGATGATTAGTGAGCA
>JAFDCT010000263.1 GCA_019312695.1 Deltaproteobacteria bacterium
GGCCTTTTTGGCAATAAGCTGTTTCTGGACATCAGCCGGCAGTTCCTTCCAGACCTGGTTCTTTTTAAAGGTGGTGGTCAGCAGGAAGGTGCCGCCTTCCTCAAGATTGGAGAGCATGTCATACTTGTCCAGGAAGGTGAAGTTGTGGCAGGCAACAAAATTAGCCTTATTAATAAGGTATGGTGCCACAACCTGATTTTTGCCGAAACGCAGATGGCTGGTAGTGATGGAACCGGATTTTTTGGAGTCATAGACAAAATAGCCCTGGGCTGAATTGTCGGTTTCGGTACCGATGATCTTAATGGTGTTCTTATTGGCACCAACGGTTCCGTCAGCTCCAAGGCCATAGAACATGGCCCGGTAAACATCCTCACCCTCAATATTATAGGATTTGTCGTAATCAAGGCTGGTGAAGGCGACATCGTCATCGGGACCGACACAGAAATGATTTTTCGGAGCCCAGGAAGCCATGTTGTCATAAACAGCTTTTGCCATGGCCGGGGTGAACTCGGCGGAACCGAGGCCGTAGCGGCCCGAAAGGATCATCGGCTGCAGGTTGACTATAGAGGATTCAACAGCTTCGCCTACAGCGGCCCTTACATCGAGGTAAAGCGGCTCACCGGCGGAGCCTGGTTCCTTGGTGCGATCAAGGACAGTGATGCGTTGAACCGTGGCCGGCATGGTATTAACCATGGCCTTAAGATCAAAGGGCCGGAAAAGACGGACAACAACGAGGCCAACTTTTCTACCCTGGGCAATAAGGTGTTCGGCTGTAGCGGCAACGGTTTCAGAACCTGAACCCATCATGACGACAATATCCTCCGCTTCCGGATCGCCGTAGTAATCAAAAAGATGGTACTGGCGCCCGGTCAGGGCAGCAAACTTATCCATGGTTTCCTGGATAATTCCCGGAACAGCGGCATAGTATTTATTGACTGTCTCGCGGCCGGTAAAATAAACATCTGGATTCTGGGCCGTCCCGCGCATCATCGGACGGTCCGGGGAAAGTCCCCGCTGTCGGTGAGCGATTACAAGATCCTCATCAATGATTGTCCGCATATCATCTTCGGTGAGTTGTTCAATTTTCTGGATCTCATGGGAGGTCCGGAAACCATCAAAGAAATGCATGAAGGGTATCCGGGATTTCAAAGCTGACTGGGTGGCAATCAGGGCCATGTCCTGGCACTCCTGGACATTCTGGGAGCAGAGCATGCCCCAGCCGGTCTGGCGGACACCCATGACATCGCCGTGGTCGCCGAAGATGGAAAGACCCTGGCAGGCAACCGAGCGGGCCGTTATATGGAAGACCGTCGGGGTTAGTTCGCCGGCCAGTTTGTACATGTTAGGCATCATGAGGAAGAGACCCTGTGAGGCCGTGAAAGTTGTACAGAGTGCACCGGTTGTCAGAGAGCCGTGCAAAGCCCCTGCCACACCACCCTCTGACTGCATCTGGGTTACTGCAGGCACTGTGCCCCAGATGTTTTTCTGGCCGGCAGTGGCTTTGGCATCAGCCTCTGCAGCCATGGGGGAAGAAGGGGTGATTGGATAGATCGTGACAATTTCGCTGGTGGCATAGGCGACATGGGTACAGGCCTGATTGCCGTCAATGGTTACCATTTTCCGTGACATGTGATACTCCTTGTTTTGATTGTGTGATTAAAATTTTCTGCTTATTATTTCTGTATATTATGGGCATTTTTCAAGTGTTCCCAGTGGTGGGAAAACACTTTTCTGAAAAAGAAAAAACAAAAATATATACCGATTATAAGGTGAAATGCCAGTAAATTTATGTGGTTTTAAAAAAAAATGATTGAACCAGACATTTTTTGAAAAATTAAATCAGGTGCTGATTATGTTAGGGCCTTATTTGCCTGGCAAAAGATTTTAGGTTGCCTAGCAGATATAAACTTTGCCGGCACCATAAACAACTCAATACTGACAGGTATTGTCCAGGAACATATTTACATTAAGGGATGCTGTCAATGCCTGCAGGGCTCCTGCAAATGCTCAATTTTACGAATCCTCAATGGAGAATGCGATATATGGGGTACAGGGGATTAGCTGTTGAATTTTGCCGGCTTACTGGGTAGCATCTCAACCCTGAAACTGTAAACTGTCTGGCGGACAATATGTCATTATTAAAAAAACATATATGACCACATTAAAACCGTTTTCCGATAAAACACTGCAGTCATTCTTATCAGGACTTGCCGGGGAGGAGTCATTTGTCTTTCTCGAATCCACAAGGGTGACGCCTGAAAACCACCTATCCTATCTTTTTCTCGATCCGGTGAACAGGCTGGTCTGCAAAGAGGATGATGATCCTGAAGAATTTTTAGATAAAGCCCAGCAGATGCTTGGGCGGGGCTACTTCTTGGCTGGATATCTGGCCTATGAGTTTGGCTACAAGCTTGAGCCGATACTGGCGAAATCCTTCAGGCCCAGGCCTGTCCAGAAAAATTCATCCGGTTCAATGCCTCTGGCAGACCTTGGTGTCTTCAGAACTCCAAATATTTATGATCATTTGACGCATTCGTTTACTACCGGGAAAGGACCCTGGGCAACAGGAGACACCCCTGAGCTAAGCATGTCTTTCAGTATAGAAAAGCTGCGGTTGAATTTGAAGAGGGAAGAGTATCTTGCTGCTATTCACCGGATAAAATACTATATCGAGACCGGTGATACCTATCAGGTGAATTATACCCTAAAGCTCCTCTTTGATTTTTCAGGATCAATTGTTGCGTTTTACAACAGTCTGCGGCGTAATCAGAGTGTTTCGTATAGCGGGATGATTAAAAACAGTGACACAGTAATACTTACTTTTTCACCGGAACTTTTTTTCAGAAAGCACGGGAGTAGAATTGATGTCCGGCCCATGAAAGGTACCATGCGCCGGGGCCGAACTGTTGATGAGGACAGGGAGTTTGCTGATTTTCTGCACAACGATATAAAGAACCGCAGTGAAAATGTCATGATCGTTGATCTGCTGCGCAATGATCTTGGACGCCTCTGCCGCATGGGAGGAGTGAGTGTACAATCGCTATTTGACGTGGAAACCTATGAGACCCTGTTCCAGATGACCTCAAGCATCAGGGGTAGGGTCAATCAAGGTTTGTCCCTTGAGGAAATGTTCAAAGCCCTGTTTCCATGTGGTTCGGTTACCGGCGCACCAAAGATCAGGACCATGGAAATTATCCGGGAACTGGAAGGGGAGGATCGAGGTGTCTATACAGGTTCCATAGGATTCATATCACCTCAAGGTGATGCGGTTTTCAACGTACCGATCCGCACCGTTGTCCTGCAAGGCAATAAAGGCGAAATGGGAATCGGTTCAGGCATTGTCTGGGATTCAGACCCTGAGGGAGAATGGGAGGAATGTAAGCTGAAGGGCCAATTTCTTACCAAACCGGCACCGCAATTCAGTCTTATTGAAACAATGCTCTGGCATCCGGACACTGGTTACTGGCTTCTGGATCTGCACCTTGACAGGCTTGCCGGCTCAGCATGTTATTTTTCCTATCCCATGGATTTGGAAGAGATTAAAGCAGGACTCTCTAAACTGGAAGAGAATTTTTCCTGCGCCCCTCTTCTGAAAAGTCAAAGGGTAAGACTTACGCTTTCGCGTGAAGGGGAAGTGGAACTGACGCATGGTGAACTGACTGAAAATTTTTTACCGTCAGCTGATCCTGCTGCAATAATGCAGCAGAAAAGTGGCAAGGACCTCCCAAAGGTTGTTTTTTCCAACAGGAAAACCGACTCAAATTTACCGCACCTCTTTCATAAAACAACCCTGCGCCGGTTATATGACGAGGAACGTGCCTCCTCTGTTGAAAGCAAAGGCTATTACGAGGTGCTTTTTGTAAACGAGAATGGAGAGGTTACCGAGGGAAGCTACACCAATTTATTTATGCAAAGAGAAGGTAAATTCTTGACGCCCCCGGTTGCATGCGGTCTGCTGCCGGGTGTACTCAGGAGTTATCTGTTGCATGAGCATCCAGAATATATGGCGGAAGCGATACTGACCAGGAAAGATCTTGAGCAGGCAGAAGCTGTTTATGTCGGCAACTCAGTCCGGGGCCTGGTGAGGGTGGAAATAATTGATAATTGAAAATTAAAGATTGAAAACTATTTCAATCGTATCGTCATTGGAATGGTATGCACATTATCTTTGGGAGTGCGGGTGCGGCCCAACTCCCAACTTTCACAAGTTGTATCATTGTTTAAAAGCATTTCAATTTTTTCAACTATCCCTTTGATATTTATAACCGGATGACGGGAGAAGACCTCCGGCAATCCATACGTAAGGTTACAGGCCAGACATTTTCCCGGCCTTTCGTGCAGCTGGAACTCAAAGGATAGTATTTTTCTGTCACCAGCATAATTTTTGAATAGCAGGCTTATGTCGTAGGCACCTTCATCCGGGTCACCGTACAGTGCTTCAAAAAATTCATCGGATTTTTGCGGAGGAAGGAGATTGCTTAAAACCTCCTTTGTAAAGAGCTCATTTATTTTATTTGGCAGCATGATTGTCAGTCCGGAATCCTGAATTAATTTTTGCCTGTTTTAAAAATTTGTGCAGATTATACACATACATCATAAGCGATGCAATAAGGCAGCTTTAATGACTTGGAACAATAAGGTTTTTTACGGGTATTTGAAAAAAATGGCTTACCTATTATGACTGTGTTACAGTAGCGCCCATGCAAAAATCCCTCTTTACGGAAAACTACATCTCAGGGCCGAACAGCCGGGAATCTGAAGGTAAAGCTGTTGA
>JAFDCT010000264.1 GCA_019312695.1 Deltaproteobacteria bacterium
CGACTTTTTCGACAGTTTGATCAACAATTTCTTCCTTGCTTTTACCCGCGGGGGATTTGCGCAAGGGGGAATTGAAGCGTCGTGGAATTGTTATGCGTGTTCTAATTGCAGAAAAAGATGTTGCTCAAAGCAGGAGCAGTATAGCTTTGCTTTGCCAAAATATTTTTACAAGCCTTTTCACTTTTGCCGTGTATTTACCATTTAGGTACTTTGTGAAGAGTTTTTTGGGGAAGACCGAAGAGCTTTGAAACCGGTAAACCCTTTATTAATGTGAAAAAAACTGGAAAGATTAGTGGATTGAATGTTGATTGAATGGAAGAAAAAATAAAAAAATACTATACCTTCATCACGGTCTTTTTCATTCTGGTCATAGCATTAGTATCGCTTTTTTTATATCATGCCCGCCGGGAAGCATTAGCACTGGTAAAAAAACATTATGATGCCCAGTAAGGTTCAGTGGTAAAGCAGACCGCAATCGGCATCGAGGAAAATTTTGCCAGAGTCGCTCGCGAACTTGAACTGCTCGCCAATATATTCGTTGTAGAAAGTATTGATCTCTATCTGGTGCATGGGGTATTGGCTGAAACCTTCGATCATGTAAGAAAACACCAAGTCGGTGACTAGGTTTTGTTGATGCGGAAGGGATTGCAAGAGCCACGCTCAATACTCCGGAACCGCCCAGAGTAATTTTTCTGGCCAGGAATATTTTTACAAAGGCATCCTCACCCATTGATGACAAGCCGGTTTTAGAATTTATCGACCTGTCCGGTGTTCATAGTAATGGAGAGTACGGGATTGTTATTGCCATGCCTATTTATTCAGACGAGGATGAATTTGGTGGCGTAATTCTCTCTTTTCTCAAACTGCATGATTTATCAAAGGTCACTCCTTGGCCGCAAATAGTAATACCCGAACCTGGATTGTAGACCAGCACAGCAATATTATCTATTACTGTTTGACATTTCTGGTGATATTTTACATGTTGCAGTTACGTTAATTAGGCCCTAACCACTTTCAGAGTAAGGTGCAACATGACAAAGAGGTCCATTCGCACGCGCTGGACTTTTTCACTAATTTTACTGGCGCTTTTCCCGCTTCTTATCCTGGGCAGCATTATTTCCTGGAAGAGCTATTCCACCCAAATAGAATTAACCAACAAATACCAGAACGAGGTAGCCAGGCGCGTTCTCAGCGAAGTGCAGTTATTTATCCATGAGCTTGAAGCTATTTTCAAGATGGCCACAAAGATAAATAATTTAAACAGGATCAGCCTTGAAGAACAGGCGGCTGTATTGGCCAAACTGCAGGGAATCAGGGAGGAAAGTCATATAAACCTGATCGAGGAACTATCACTGGTTGACAGGTCAGGAACTGAAAAGGTCCGGGTGGGCAGGGCAAAGATATACAGTCCGGAGGAATTACGGGAAATGTCCAATGCCGATATATTTGTGCAGCCCTTGAAAACAGGGAAGGTTTACTACAGTCCGATCCTGATAAACCGGGAATCCGGTGAGCCTTTCATCTCATTGAGTATCCCGACTTCTGATCTTCGTACCGGGAAGATTGACGGCGTGCTTATAGCAAAAGTCCGACTGCATGCAGTATGGGATATGCTCACAAGCGTTACTGTCGGGGAAACAGGCGAAGCATATCTGACTGACCTGACAGGCCGTATAGTGGCCCATAAAAACCGGTCACTGGTCCTCAAAGGAACCGTTATAGAACCGGCTTTAGATTACTGTCATATTGAAAAGGGCTTAGATGGCAGATTTGTTCTCAGAGCTTGCGAAGTGTTCCATCTCGGAAAACAGGAGCTGCGCCTGGTCACTGATATCCCACTTTCTGAAGCCCTGGCCCAGACACTGGGATTAATAAAAACCATTGCCTTTTTTATATTTCTATCCTTTTTAGCTGCCATTGCTCTGGGATTTATCGTGCAGCATCATGTTATCAAGCCCATTGAAAATCTGGCTGAAACGGCAAATGCAATTACCGAGGGGGAATTGGACAGGAGGGCTGAAATCCACCAGGAGGATGAAATCGGCTCCCTGGCACATGCTTTTAATACCATGGCATCCAGGCTCATAGAGACAATTGACAGACTGCTGGATGAGATCAAAGAACGTAAAAAGGCTGAAAAGCTTCTGAAAGAGCATCGCAACGACCTGGCCGTTATGGTCGATGAGGCAACAAGTGATTTAAGTGAATCGAATAAGAAGCTTCAGCAGGAAGTCAGGGAACGTGCCAAGATCGGGGAGGAACTCAACAATTACAAGAGCCATTTGGAAGAACTTGTGCGGGAACGGACTGCAGAACTGATCGAGGCAAACAAAAAACTCCAGGAAGAGATGTCTGAGCGCAAAAGGGCCCGGGAGATGGCTGCAGTTATGGAGGAACGCAGCAGACTTGCAAGGGAGCTGCATGATTCGGTATCCCAGTCACTTTACAGCCTGACCCTTTTTGCCGAAACAGGCAGGCAGCTGGTGGAGAAGGGAGATCTGGAAAACCTGCGTCAGTGCTTTTCAGAGATTGTCTCAAGCAGCCAGGTAATCCTCAAGGAAATGCGGCTGCTCATGTTTGACCTGCGGCCGTCGGCTCTCGAGGAGGAGGGTTTGCTTCGTGCCCTGCAGAAAAGGCTTGATTCGGTTGAGCAGCGTTCAGGGGTCAAGGCACTGTTGCATGTGGAAGGTGAGGCGAAATTGTCTCCTGCTATTGAAGAGGGGATTTACCGAATTGTCCAGGAAGCCCTGAACAATTCGTTAAAATACTCATCGGCCCGCAGAGTTACCGTTAATATTCATTTTGTGCCTGGTGAAATTGAAATGCAGGTAAGCGATGACGGCGAAGGCTTTATTGTCGAGGATGTTTTGCAGAGAGGCGGTATGGGGCTGATCAACATGCAGGAGCGTGCTGCCAAGCTAGGCGGGAATCTCATAATATCATCCACCCCGGGAAAAGGCACAGATATAAAATTCAGCCTCAAGCTCACTCCCCGGAACCAGAAAGCCTGAATGCCTTTATTTCCAGCACAGCAGATTATCAGGTAATTTTAACAAAATAGCGGTATCGAGAATATTGCTGCGACAATTTGCCTCATTGAAAATTCTTCCTTCAGGCTTACTTTTACATTGTGATAAGACCTGACCTGTTAATAATATTCGATTTTATGGCGAATAAATTTTTTTATCATTTTTTAATATGTAATATTGCATAACATATAAAAGAGTATTATATTACTATTAACTTTCAACGGGCGAGGCAGCCCCCTCATTTTCCCATAGTATTCCATCCTCAAAAAGGACGCCAATCACCCTCTATGTGGAAACAAGCCCTAAATAGCAACGCTGCCTCCCCGTTGAATTTTTTTGTGTAGTTTTCCTTCCTGAAGTTTCAGCTCTCCCTGAATCGAATCCAAACAGGACCAGAATGGGCATAAATTTTCCCCAGGTGACAAATGCCACCATTCGCATGCCAAAGTGGAAATTTTAATTTTGCTATGATATAAGGCCTTGTAATTGATGTGAGAATAGTTATATTAATTTAATCATAGGGGCCATCTTCCTCAGCGGGAGAATAATATTTAGAGCTTTAAAGGACAGAGAATATCATGCCAAAATCCATAAAACTTCTCATATGTGATGATCATGCCGTAGTGCGCCGCGGACTTCGATCGCTTGTCGGTGTCAAGCCCGAAATGGAACTTGTGGGCGAAGCTGTTGACGGTGAAGAGGCTGTTGCCATGGCAAAGAAACTGAAACCCGATGTCATCATCATGGACCTGATCATGCCCCGCAAGGATGGCATAGCTGCCATCACAGACATCAAGAAGTAAGATCCTGCTGCCAAGATCCTGGTCCTAACCAGTTTCAGCGATGATAAGAATGTGTTTTCAGCCATCAAGGCAGGAGCCAGCGGTTATCTGCTAAAAGATTCCTCGCCCGAAGAACTCATGCAGGCTATTAATGATGTTAACCAGGGGAAATCCTCC
>JAFDCT010000265.1 GCA_019312695.1 Deltaproteobacteria bacterium
CCCCGAAGTTCCCGGTCGGTACGGAAAAATCAATGGATTCACATCCGGTTTCCGCCTTAACCTTGAACCAGGTATAAACATAGTAGACAACCTGTGCAAGGATTCTTGCCCAATTGATAGAGTTGACTGCGCCCAAATGGTATTTGTCCTTGTAGGGGATGTCATTGAAAATGGCTTTGACAATGGCTTGCCCGTCGTCAAAAGTTCCTTTAATTGCTATATTAAAGACATTTGGGTCAATGACTGTTGTCATCTGGAGTTCCTGGATGGGGCTCACCCGTTTATAGGGGTGCAGGATAAAGATATTGATTCTCTCCTTGCCGCGCACTCCATAAATTGCGGCACTGCCGGTGTCGCCCGAGGTGGCGCCGACAATGTTCATTATGCCGCCGGTTTCGCGGAGTATGTAGGCAAAAACATTGCCGAGAAACTGCAGGGCCACATCTTTAAATGCCAGGGTGGGGCCATGGAAGAGTTCCAGGATAAAAATATCTCCCCTTTGAATCAGCGGGGTAATTTCAGGGTGGCTGAAGGAGGAATAGGAACGCTCGATAAGTTCATCGAGATGAGCGGGTGGAATATCGCCGATAAAGAGGCGGAAGACTTCGGAGGCCAGTTGCTGGAACGTGAAAGATCCCCAGCGCTGCAAGGCTTTCGTGTCTGCCCTGGGTAAGGATTCCGGCAGGAGAAGGCCCCCGTCTGTCGCCAATCCCATCATCACGGATTCTTTGAAGGGAATCGGGGAGATTCCCCCCCGGGTGCTGATATATTTCATGATATTTTTACCTTGCGGCTGAATCAGTTAAAAGGCTATCAATATACTCTGTAGACAGCAGAGCCCTTTTCTGTTTAGCAAAATCCGTTTCCAAAAAGCAAGTTATATAAAAGTTCAGGGGTTAGTCAACTATGAGACATCGACCTGTCATTTCCTTTGGCACAGGCAGGTTCTGCAGACTGAGAATTGTGGGGGCAATGTCACGGAGAGAACCTCCCTGGCGCAGGGTGCAGCTCTTGTGCTGTTCGCTGATGAGGATGAAAGGTACGGGGTTGGAGGAGTGGGCTGTGACCGGCCTGTCAGAATCCGGCTCACGCATCATTTCAGCATTGCCATGATCAGCTGTTATAATGACAATTCCGCCTTTTGCCGTAAATTTCTCAACAATCCTCCCCAAACAGACATCCACGGCTTCGCATGCCTTGACTGCTGCAGAGAGTATGCCGCTGTGGCCGACCATATCCCCATTGGCGAAATTAAGGACAATAAGCGAATAATCTTCGCCGTCCATCTGTTGGAGCAGTTTCTCTGTCACCAGGTAGGCACTCATCTCCGGCTTCATGTCATAGGTTGCCACTTCTTTTGGCGATGGGATCAGAACACGGTCCTCCAGCGGGAAAGGGTCTTCCCGGCCACCATTGAAAAAATAAGTGACATGGGCATATTTTTCGGTTTCTGCAATGCGCAGCTGCTTAAGGCCAAAAGAGCTGAGTTCCTCGGCCAGGATATGGTCAAGGCTGGCGGGTGGGAAAATTACCGGCAGGTTGAATTGCTTGTCATATTGAGTGAAAGTGACATAATTTTCCAGGGCGGGTCTGCTGTTCACTGCAAAAGCATCCCAGGTCTTGTCCGTGAAGGCATGGGTCAGTTCACGCACCCTGTCGGCCCTGAAGTTAAAAACCAGGACCATATCATTATCCTTGATCTTTGCAACCGGGGTGCCGCGTTCATCTAGCAGAACAGTCGGTCTGATAAACTCGTCCGTCTCGCCCCTGTGATAGGCATCCTTCACCGCCTGGACGGGATCACGTCCCAGGATGCCCTGGCCGTCAACAATGGCCTGCCAGGCGATCTTTATCCTTTCCCAGCGCTTGTCACGGTCCATGGCATAGAAGCGGCCTGAAATGGTGGCCAGGCGGCCGGTCCCGATCCACACCAGTTCATGCTGCAACTGGTTTATATATTCCAAGCCGCTGGTTGGCGGCGTGTCTCTGCCATCCATGAATGCATGGATATAGACCTCGGTCAGGCCGTGATCGGCGGCCATTTTGAGGAGCGCCAGCAGGTGGTTCATATGGCTGTGGACGCCGCCGTCGGAAACAAGACCCATAAGATGCAGGGCGGATTTTTTTTCAAGGGCCTGTGTAAACGTTTTTTTCAGGACTTCATTCCTGGAAAAATCACCGGTCTCAATGGCTCGGTTGATGCGGGTGAAATCCTGGTATACTATGCGGCCCGCACCAATATTGAGATGCCCGACTTCTGAATTGCCCATCTGGCCTTCCGGTAGCCCCACTGCACCGTTATGGGCAACCAGGGTGGTATAGGGGTAGTTTTTCTGCCAGCGATCCATGTTTGGAGTCTCGGCAATATAAATAGCATTGGACTCGGTGAGCGGGCCTGCTCCCCAGCCGTCGAGAATTGCCAGTAAAATGGGGGTTGGTTTCTGCATGGCAGTAATTGCTCAATCATCCAGAGGGATTCTGGGCGCATCATGCCAGAGCCCCTCGATATCATAAAATTTTCTCGTCTCTGCGTAGAAAATATGGACCACAACGTCGCTGTAGTCGAGCAGGACCCATGTCCCCTCCTGCAAACCCTCTGCGTTGCTTGTTGAAAGTCTTTTGGTTCGCAGTTCGCTTTCGATTGCTTCAGCAAGACTTTGAACGTGGCGTGTTGAACGGCCGGTTAGGATTACAAAGAAATCGGTAAAGGAGCAGAGTTTTCTGACATCAATGATGAGAGGATTTTCCGCTTTTTTCTCCAGGGCTGCCTTGACGCACAGTCTAGCCAGATCTTCGCCGCTTTTCTTGCGGTGCTTCTTTTTTA
>JAFDCT010000266.1 GCA_019312695.1 Deltaproteobacteria bacterium
AACCAGATGAGCAATGTAGTGGGCAGCGGCAACACCTGCTTCATCTCTGTAAAAATTCGGGTAAGGTTCGGCACGACAAAACTTAAGAGAAAAAACAGCACGCCAACGCCTATTATGGCCATGAAGATGGGATAGACCAGGGCAGCCTGGAAACGTCCCTTCAGAACCTGCTGATGCTCTCCGAACTCGGCCAGCCTTTCCAGCACAATATCAAGAGAGCCTGATGCCTCTCCGGCCCTTACCATGTTGATATAAATATTGGAAAAAAGTTTTGGATGCTTGGCCAGCGAAGCCGTAAGACTGTTGCCTTCGTTTACCGATTCCTTGATCTGGGCAATAATCTTTTTCAAGGGTGGACTTGTTGTCTGCTCCATGAGCGCATCCAGAGACCCGACCAGAGGAATGCCTGCATTCAGAAGAGTCGCAAGCTGCCGGGTAAACCCATGAATATCATCAGGGTTAATTCTGTTGAAAATCGAAGCTAAGGAAAAACCAGCTACTGCCTCGGTCTTTGCCTTTGCAGTTGTTTCCCTAACCTGAACTGGATATTTACCCGAAGCCCGTAACTTCTGGCGGGCGGCAACATTACTGTCCGCATCAATAATACCGGCTATACTTTTACCGGCTCGATCCAGGGCTGTATATTCGTAAACAGGCATAATATTTTTCAGATTACCTTAGTGAGCCATCTATACTCCATGTATCCTCGTAAGCGAATATTCCCATTTACGGTCCCTAAAGTACCTGTGCACTTAACAAGTGTCAATGTATTTCCCAGGCTATATCAGGCGATTTCCACCAGTTCCAGTTCAAAGGTCAAATCCTCCCCTGCCAGAGGAGGGTTTGCATCCAAGGTGATGTTTTTATCACTGACCTCTATAACAGTGACAGCGATAAGCTCACCGCTCGGGCTGCCAACCTGGAGACGCAGTCCTACATCAGGATCGATATCAGCAGGAACATGTTTCCGGTCAACAATCATAACCATGCTGGGGTTCCTTTCCCCATACGCCTTATCGCAGGGTATCAGGGCGGTCTTTTTTTCACCGACCGTCATACCTGTTACTGCTTCCTCAAAACCCGGTATGACCTGACCACTGCCGATACTGAACTTCAGCGGCTCCCGGTCACTGGATGAATCAAATACGGTGCCGTCCTGTAATTTCCCCGTGTAGTGAATTTTGACTGTATCTCCGTTTTTTGCCTGTGTCATGTTTATCTCCCTGTTATAACTTCTTCTCTCTTAGTGTCACCGGGGACAAAGTCCCCTTAATTCTTCTTGCATATACTGCATTTCACCCGTACCGAAAAACATAAAACCCCACAGTGACAGGCTGAGGGGCTTTATGTTTTTTTAAAGATTTCAGATTGTTAATGAGACATCTTCACCCGCACGAGTTCAATAAATAAATGTTTATGTTATTATTTATAGGTATTCCGGCTAGCGCTGTCAATAGGTTCTGCAGCCTTGCTACATGACTTTGGCAACTTCTTCTTTCTCGACGAAGAGATGCACATCCTGCTGCGGGAACGGTATGGAAATGCCGGCCTCGTCAAGGGCATTCTTGATTTTTTCCGTCAAGTCGAAACGCACATCCCAGTAATCAGCAGTCTTGACCCAGGGCCTGAAGACCAGATTCACACTGGAATCAGCAAGCTCCGCTACCGCAATGGTTGGTGCAGGATCGGTCAGGACCCGGCTGTCCGCTTTGGCCAGTCCCGCAAGGATCTCCCGGGTTTTCGCCATATCATCACTGTAGCTGATACCGACCACCAGATCAATACGCCGGGTAGCCTTAATATTGATATTTGTGATTATATCGTTGATGATCTTACCGTTTGGTACGATGATAAGCTGGTTATCCGGTGAACAGAAATGGGTATTAAAAATATTAATACTCTCAACCTTGGCAGTAATGCCTGCGGTTGAAACCACATCGCCAATGGTAAAAGGCCTGAAGAGAACGAGCATGACACCGGCAGCAAAGTTGGCCAGTGAATCCTTCAGGGCCAGACCGACTGCCAGGCCTGCAGCGCCAATTATGGTCAGGAAGGAGGTGGTATTGATGCCGAGCCTGCCGGCAGCAGCCACAACGACCAGGATAATGAGTGAATAATATGTCAGGTTGGACAGAAAATTAACCAGTGTCTGGTCAATGTTGTTTTTCTGTAAAAGTTTTGACAGAAGATTAGCAATACGGCGAGACAGCCATTTTCCCACAATGAAAATGAGTATAGCGCCGATAATATTGAGCGAATAAGCCGAAACCCACAACCAGACAGCATCAACATTGATATTCATCATCATACCTCCGCTGGATATTAAGATTTAGCCGAACATCAGGATATTCTGTTTCCCTGAAATATTTTTGAAACTACCAGAAATAATTCATAATATACACTGCTTTTTTATCGGGATACAGTTCTGCAGCCATGAACTTAATGGCGAATGGCGTCAGTCCTCTGACAGGTCTGCCTGCCAGCCGATGCGAAAACGGCTGTGGCAGTTTGGGCAGATGAGGTAGATGTCGGCTTTCCGGGCATTATCCCCAACCTTGAATGAAACATGGAACCCGTCTGTGTAGGTGCAGTTTGGACAGGTGTATATCTCACCTTCGGGTTCGATCTTTTTCACCTTTTGCCTGGCTCCCATTTCCACAGCCGTTTCAACTCCTGCGCTTATTTATTCTTTTTTGCCCTGTTGAGATATTTTGCGATTCTGACAAATCTGGCGGGGTTGACAATCTTGTCATTATAATGGATTTCATAATGGACATGGGGGCCCGTGCTTCTGCCGCTTTTGCCTAAAAGGCCGATAACCTGGTTCCGTTGTACTGTCTCACCTTTTTTCACCAGGCTTTTCTTAAGGTGGCCATACTTGGTCCTGAAGCCGTTGCCATGATCAAGCATTATATACCTGCCGTTGAACTTATCGTAACTCTGGACAATGACTGTACCGGGTGCAGTGGACTTGACATCTAATCCCATCTTGCCTCTGATGTCCACGCCCCGGTGGTAAGCTGGTTCGCCATTTATGGGATCAAGGCGTTTGCCGAATCTTGAGGTAATTACACCCGGCACCGGCGCTCCAAGCGGTATATTCTGGATGGTATCCAAATACTTCTCTGTTTGTAATATCAAGTCATCCTTAGTCTCCAAACCGTAGCGTATAAAAGGTCCACCGCTGTTTTCCGTGCTTTCCTGAATTTTGAT
>JAFDCT010000267.1 GCA_019312695.1 Deltaproteobacteria bacterium
AGAGAAAAAACAAGCCCCGTTGAGCCGATTCTAACCAACGTTGAACAAAGTTACATTCTGCATCCTGACACTGGCAGTGAGCTGATTGACTTCCTTGCTGTTAAATGGCTGAAAATGAACAGCAGAAACAATGCTGCAAAAGGTCCAATGTTTTTTGAGGCCCACCGATTTGCTACACCAGCAGTAAATTCCGGTCAGGCCCCGGTACACACAGGGGCTGTAGAACTGGCTAAACACGATCCCCGTATCCTGCAAAGTGTTATGCTGGGTTCAATTCCCGGTAGAGACCCCAAGCTGACAATGATCGCGGTACTATCCTATCCTGAAAATAACGATGATATCTACCCGGATGCCCTTGAATCATTTGGTAACAAATTCTCACTTCTGAAACCGAATAAGGATATGATTCAAAAGCTGCTTTATGTGGCGGAACAAACGCCTCCGTTGCCCTCCCCTGACTTCTGGATTAACAGTAGCAGTTCAGTGGCTAAAAATTTTGAAACCCCTGATCCTGGGAAAAAAGACCTTGTTGGCAGTGCTGCGGATAATAAGAGACACATGCCTGACGTTACTGGAAAAAGTTTACGAGCAGGCCTGCAAACCCTGCAGCATTACAATCTGGATATCAGGGTTGTCGGCAACGGCAAAATAGTAGCCCAACACCCTGCTGCAGATGCTGAACTGAAAACCGGCAGCTCATGTATACTCAGGATGGAGCAGGATATATAACAATGAACATTTTGGTCAATAAGCATTTTAGTTAGTTACGATGGTGGCAATTACTGCAGAAACAAAACAGCTCGAACATTTGCTTGCCGGAGTTGCGTACAGCACTACCAGTGATTTTGAACACACAGAAATAACAGGGCTTTGTTCAGACTCAAGGAAAGTGCAGCCGGGCAATATGTTTGCGGCCCTCAAAGGTCTCACATGTGATGGTCACAATTATGTTGACCGGGCAGTCGCGGCAGGTTGCTCTGCTCTGTTGGTTGATAAAGATTGGCAGCACCATTTTCCGGGTGCCACTAAAAGGGTACGGGTCCCAATCGTAGAGGTCGAGGACACAAAAACCGCCCTTGGATATATTGCAGCTAATTTCTATGATCATCCCCACCGGCAACTGAGGGTGATCGGTATAACCGGGACCAACGGCAAAACAACCACATCATTTCTGGCTGAGGCGCTCTTGAAGGCCTGCGGTAAGCGTCCAGGAGTAATTGGCACCATAAACTACCGGTATGAAGATAAAAGCGGCACAAAAATTGAAATGGAGGCACCCTTTACCACTCCAGAATCTCCCACACTCTTTTCATTGCTGCGCCAAATGGCAGATGCTGATATTACTGATGTTGTCATGGAAGTTTCATCACATGCCCTGGCTCAGTCACGACTCAGCGGAATGACCTTTGATATAGGGGTATTCACCAATTTAAGCAGGGACCACCTGGATTTCCACCCTGACATGCAGCATTACTTCAGAAGCAAAAAACTGTTGTTCACAGATTACCTGAAGCCGGGAGGTCGGGTTGTGATAGTCCTTGGTAATCTTGAGGACATATCACCACTTGATAAAGAAGCAGACAGGGAAATTAATAACTGGAGTGCACAGCTACACAGAGAATTACAGTATCTGTTCCGCAGCCGTGAAATTTCTCAGTCAATAATTACCTGCGGTTTGGACCCTGGCTGTGATGTACATCCACAAAATTACACCGCCGATATTAATGGCCTTATCTCCCAAATCACCACTCCTGCAGGAACTATGCCCCTAAAAACCCCTCTGGTGGGAGAATTCAACCTGCGGAATATGCTCTGCGCCATCGGCATAGGCCTGGCTCATAGTGAAGATACCGATTGCATGAAAAGGGGGTTGGAAGATTTAAAAAACATCCCTGGCAGGCTTGAAAGAATAACATTCGCGGAAACCGATACCCTTGGGCCTTCGGTGTTTGTAGATTACGCTCATACACCTGACGCCATGGAAAATGTCCTGGATGCCCTCCTGAAACTCAAGCCTGGACGGCTGGTGTGTGTCTTCGGTTGCGGTGGTGACCGGGATCACGGCAAAAGAGCCCTCATGGGTGAAGTTGCCGGCAGGCTCTGCGATGTGGTGCTGGTCACCTCGGATAACCCACGTTCCGAATCACCTGAGATGATTCTGGCGCAAATAGAATTGGGGCTTTCCGGAACAGAGCTAAAAAAAGGCTCAGCAGCAAAAATCCTCAGCGAGGAAAGAGGCAGAGGTTATGACATCATCGCGAGCAGACGGCAGGCAATCCTCACAGCTATCCGATTTGGGAAGCCGGACGATGTTGTCCTTCTCTGCGGCAAAGGGCATGAAAATTACCAGCTCAGCAGAAAAGGAAGAATATACTTCAATGACCGGATAGAAGCTGAAATGCAATTGGAGGCAAAATCCGGTTCAGCTCATCTGTGGAAACTTCCGTGGGTACAACAGATTACCGGTGCCAACCTTTTTTCCCCAGACAAAAGACCAGTAATTTTTAACAACATCTCGACAGACACTAGGACAATTAAAACCGGCGACCTCTTTGTCGGCCTGAAAGGTGAGAATTTTGACGGCCGGATGTTTGGCCAAAAAGCAATAGAAAATGGTGCTGCAGGACTTCTCATTAATTATCTTCCCGGTCAGCAGAAACCTGCTCTTGATTTCAAACCATCTGTGCCTGTCCTGCTCGTTCCTGATACAACCCTTGCCCTTGGGCAGCTGGCTGGCAGTTTGCGCCGGTGGCGCAATAACCTGAGAGTCGTAGCTATGACCGGCAGTTCAGGCAAAACAACAGTCAAAGAAATGACTGCTGCTATTCTCGGCCAGAGCCGAAATATTTTAAAAACAGAGGGAAATTTCAATAATTTGATCGGGTTGCCCTTGACCTTGTTTCGTCTTAAACCTGAAGACGAAATAGCCGTTTTGGAAATGGGTATGAATAGACCCGGGGAAATTGCCCGCTTGAGAGAAATTTCCGATCCCGATATAGCCTGCATTATTAACGTGCAAGAGGCCCACCTTGAAGGTCTTGTTGATATCTGGGGGGTAGCTAAAGCCAAAAATGAACTCTTTGCAGGCCTCAAGCCTGAGGCAAAAGTTGCCGTTAACCTGGATGATGAAATCGTCAGCTCCCTGGCTCAAGCAATGACGCAGGAAAAAATAACCTTTGGTTGCCATGACGAAGCATTTGTCCGAAGCACCAATATAAAAAGCCGGGGTGAGGAAGGCATGGAATACACTCTCCATATCGGCACTCAAACCAGACTGGTTGCTCTAAAAGCTCTCGGCAGGCACAATGTGACAAACAGCCTTGCAGCTGCAGCCATGGCACATGGCTGCGGATGCAGTATTGATGAAATCTCAAGGGGGCTTGCAGCTTTCAGCCCTTATGATAAAAGGGCCCGGATCGAAGAACTAGCCACCGGGGTAAAAGTCTTAAACGACTGCTACAATGCCAACCCTTCTTCAATGCGGGCTGCCTTAGAGACACTGAAAGATCTGAAAAAAGATCGCCGGACTGTGGCAGTTCTGGGTGATATGCTGGAGTTGGGAGATAAAAGTGACGCAGCCCACACAGCATTGGGCAAAACAGTACACGAATTTGGCATTGACTTTCTGGCCGCTTTCGGCAGCCAGGCCGGAAATGTTGTTGCCAGTGCCAGAAGCGCCGGCATGGATTCCGCCGCGGCTCATGATTTCAGAGACAAAAAAGAACTCGCCTCCTGGCTGCAGAAATTAATGCGGGATGGCCAAATCGGCCCCGGAGACTGGCTGCTTGTCAAGGGTTCAAGAGGTATGCGCCTGGAAGAGGTGCTGGAACTTCTTCATAAGAAAAATTCACGTATCAAGGCAGAGGGCAACTAGAAACTCATGCTGTACCACTTACTTTACCCACTTAATGCCCTGTTTGCAGGATTCAATGTCTTCCGTTACATCACTTTTCGGACCATTGGCGCTGCAGTCACCGCTTTTCTTTTCTTTGTTCTAGTTGCCCCTGCCTTTATCCGCTTCGTCAGAAAACTCCAGCTTGGCCAGGTGGTCAGGGACGATGGTCCTGAAACCCACTTGCAAAAAGAAGGTATTCCCACCATGGGTGGTATGCTGATCATCTTCACCATTATCAACACCACCCTCCTCTGGGCGAATCTGACTAATCGTTATATATGGGTAATCCTTGGGGTTACCCTGTGGTTCGGAACCATCGGAGCCATTGATGATTTCAGGAAAATTACAGGAAACAGTAGCAAAGGGCTGAGCGCCCGCGGCAAACTGCTTCTGCAGGTAGCCGGTGCCATGCTTCTTGGTATTATTCTTTACAGTCATCCTAATTTTGACGGGCATCTGAGTGTACCATTCTTCAAGATGCTCAAACCGGACCTCGGCTGGTTCTATATTATTTTTGCAATCCTTGTTATTGTTGGATCTTCGAATGCTGTCAATCTTACCGACGGTCTTGACGGGCTCGCTGCCGGGCCAATCATTATCACTGGCACAGTATATCTTATTTTCTCATACCTGGCAGGACATGCGATCCTGGCTGATTACCTGCAGATCTCGTTTGTGCCGGGCGCTGGCGAACTGGCTGTTTACTGCGGTGCCCTTGTTGGCAGTTCCCTCGGTTTCCTCTGGTTTAATGCCTATCCCGCCCAGATGTTTATGGGTGATGTTGGATCGCTCGCCATGGGGGGGACTCTGGGTACTATTGCAATTATAACGAAACAGGAAATGTTGCTGGCAATTGTCGGTGGTATTTTTGTCATGGAAGCCCTCTCTGTCATCATCCAAGTGGGTTTTTTTAAAATTTCAGGCGGCAAACGGGTCTTTCTCATGGCCCCGTTTCACCATCACTTTGAAAAAAAAGGCTGGGCTGAACCAAAGGTTGTGGTGCGTTTCTGGATTATCTCCATCATCCTTGGCCTCCTTGCTCTCGCAACCCTGAAACTGAGATAGGGTTAGGCCCGCTACGTTAATAGTTATGGTACAACCACTGCATATATCGGACACAAACTTCAAGCTGCCAAACCTGCATGTACTTGTTGTCGGGCTGGGGATGACGGGGCAGGCTGCTGTCGGGTTCTTCCTTCAGCATGGCGCCAGGGTTTCTGTGTCTGAAGCATCGCCTAAAGGCTCGCTAACGCCTGAAATCGTTTCCATGCTTGAAGACAACAAAATCGCATATGAGACCGGTGGGCACAGTATTGACTTTTTTGCTGCAGCAGATCTCATCTTTGTCAGCCCGGGAATCTCCCTTACCATTGAACCCTTGGCAGTTGCCAGGAAAAACAATATTCCTGTTATCGGGGAACTGGCAATTACCGCACAATTTATCCAGACACCTGTGGTGGCGGTAACAGGCACCAATGGCAAAACCACGGTAGCAACTCTTCTGGCAGATATATTTGAAACTGGCGCCAAAAAGGTTTTCGTCGGCGGAAATATTGGCACGCCTCTTTTTAAATATCTTTGCGGAAACCAGAATGCCGATATTGTTGTGGCTGAAGTGAGCAGTTTTCAACTTGATACCGGGGGCGGCAATAAAGGAGTGCCTTTCAAAGTCGCAATCCTGTTGAATATCACCCCGGATCACCTTGAACGCTATACATCTTTCGCAGCATACGTTGAATCAAAGTTTTCAGTTTTTGCTGCCCAGGGTCCTGAAGATTTTGCCATTCTCAATGGCGACGATTCTGAGATCATGAACCGCAGGAATTTATGGCCTGCCTGCCAGAAATTCTTTTTTGGCGAAAAGCTGGGTGATCTCGCCGGGGCATCAATACAGGATGAAAAGATCCGTTTAAAAAACAGCAGCACAACTACCCTGCCTGATAACATGCATGGTGAGTTATACGACTTGGGCGTGACCAGCTTAAAGAATCCACCCAATGTGCAAAATGCTGCAGCTGCCATACTTGCCGCCCGCCTTATGGGTATTCAGCAGCATGATATTGTAAAAGGCCTTGCCTCTTTCATCCTTCTTAAACACCGCATGACCCTGGTTGCTGTAATTGGCGGTGTCAGTTTTATAAATGACTCAAAAGCTACCAAT
>JAFDCT010000268.1 GCA_019312695.1 Deltaproteobacteria bacterium
CACCACCATGCAGGAAAGAGTTGACCCGGTAACAGGTAAGGCGAGTAAAGTTATTGCCCAGACTCGCTTGAGCGGTGATATGAACCCGCGTATCACCATTAAGGATAAGCGCGGCAGAACCCTCAAACTGCCGGGAACAGGTTCACCGGCCCGTTATTCCCTGCCGGTTGGTTCCATTATCTCGGTCAATGAGGGGGATGCGATCCAACCGGGTGCTGTGGTAGGAAAGATTCCCAGGGAGACAACCAAGACCAAGGATATTACCGGTGGTCTGCCCCGGGTTGCCGAACTGTTTGAAGTTCGCAAGCCAAAAGAACATGCAGTGATAACCGAAATTGACGGCAGGGTTTCATTCGGTAAGGACCTCAAAGGAAAACGGCGGGTTGTCATTACCCCTGAGATCGGGGAGGCCAAGGAGTATTTGATCCCCAAAGCCAAGCATGTCAGTGTGCATGAAGGTGACTATGTCAAGGCCGGTGAGCCATTGATGGACGGTTCTCCGATTCCAAACGATATTCTGCGGGTTCTCGGGGTCAAGGAACTGGCACGGTTCCTGGTGAATGAAATCCAGGAGGTCTATCGTCTGCAGGGCGTGAAGATCAATGATAAACACATTGAAGTTATCGTACGCCAGATGCTCCGTCGTATCCAGATTACTGATCCGGGAGATTCGTCTTTCATGCTTGGTGAGCAGGTTGAATGGTGGGTCTTTGAAGAGGAAAATGAGAAGATTATAAATGCCGGAGCAAAACCTGCGGTTGCTGAACCGCTGCTTCTGGGTGTCACCAAGGCATCGCTTTCCACGGACAGTTTTATTTCGGCGGCATCCTTTCAGGAAACGACAAAGGTTTTGACCAATGCCGCCATGGGTGGCCGTGTTGACAGACTTCTAGGTCTCAAGGAAAACGTTATTATGGGAAGGCTTGTACCTGCTGGAACCGGTCTGGAAAAGTACCGTGTTGAGGAGGAATAGCCGCCCAATTGCTGGATTGGTGTATTGCAGCCAGGTTAAAGTAGCTTTGTCCAAGGCAGCAAGATTATTCTTGACAAGAAGGCCTGTGTAAGGTAATAAATTCCGTTTTTTGGGAACTTAGAAAACTTGTACATTCGTGAAATATTTACAGTCGGCAAAAAGGCCGCAAATAATTTTGAGGCCGCTGGGGTAAAATCTTTCCGTCGATTTTTTTTGCTGAAGCGATAAATATTAATAATTTAGGCAACATATAACTAACTATTTTTAGGAGTTGGAATAAATGCCAACCATTAATCAACTTGTAAGACAAGGCCGAAAAGTAGCTAAGAAAAGAAGCGATACTCCGGCACTGAAGGGATCTCCCCAGAAAAGGGGCGTCTGTGTTCGTGTATATACTACCACACCCAAGAAGCCAAACTCCGCCTTGCGGAAAGTCGCCAGGGTCAGATTGACCAACGGTATTGAGGTTACCTCGTATATCCCGGGAATTGGTCATAACCTGCAAGAGCACTCAGTCGTGCTGATACGTGGTGGCAGGGTGAAAGACCTGCCAGGTGTCCGTTATCATATCATTCGAGGCACCCTTGATGCCCTCGGTGTTACTGACCGGCGGCAGGGGCGCTCGAAATATGGAGCCAAACGGCCGAAGTAGTTTAAGGATAATTGACGTTTTAGGAGGTTTGACATAGATGCCCAGGCGCAAGATTACAGAAAGACGTACCATTCAACCGGACCCCCGGTATAACAGTGTATTGGTAAGTAAGTTTACCAACGGTATTATGGAGCGCGGCAAAAAAAGCCGGGCCCAGGATATATTTTACGGGGCCATGGATATTATCGAGCAGCAGGTTAAAGATGCTGAATCGATAGAGGTTTTTGACAAGGCTATGGAAATGGTACGGCCCAAGGTTGAAGTAAAGTCTCGGCGCGTGGGTGGTGCCACTTATCAGGTACCTGTTGAAGTGCGGCCGGAGAGAAGGAATGCCTTAGCTATCAGGTGGATTATTACCTTTGCCAAGGCGCGTCCGGGTAGAACAATGTCAGAGAAACTGGCGGCCGAGCTGCTTGATGCCTATCATGAGCGCGGCGGTTCTGTCAAGAAGCGTGACGATACCCATCGTATGGCAGAAGCCAACAAGGCTTTTGCCCATTATCGGTGGTAAAATAACAATAGTTGAATATTGTGAATTGACAAAAGGTATGGCTTAGAGTAAAAAATTCCACCTTTTGAGTTGTTTAAGGAAAGGTGCCTCGGCTGATCAGTTAACTTCAGAAAGGAAATTAAACTTGAGGAAAGAGATAACCCGTGGCAACCGATTTTCCTCTTGCCAGGCTTCGAAATATCGGGATTATGGCCCATATCGATGCCGGCAAGACCACAACAACAGAGAGGATATTATATTACACCGGTCGCTCGTATAAGATGGGCGAGGTCCATGAGGGTACAGCTGTCATGGACTGGATGGAACAGGAGCAGGAACGGGGCATTACAATTACTTCAGCCGCCACTACCTGTACCTGGCATGACCATAAGATAAATATAATAGATACTCCTGGGCATGTGGATTTTACCATCGAGGTGGAACGCAGTCTCAGGGTGCTTGATGGCGCAATAGCCGTTTTTTGTGCGGTTGGCGGGGTTGAACCCCAGTCTGAAACCGTATGGCGACAAGCCGATCATTATCATGTTCCGCGCATTGCCTTTGTGAATAAGATGGATCGCATAGGCGCAGATTATTGGCAGTGTGTGAAAATGTTGCGGGAACGGCTTGCAACCAATCCACTGCCGATCCAGATCCCGGTCGACAGTGAAGCCAGCTTCAGGGGAGTTATTGACCTCATAAAAGAAAAAATGCTGGTCTTCGACGAAGAGTCGAAGGGATTAGAATATAGAGAAGAAGATATTCCTGCAGAATTCACCGAGGAATCTTCGGCCGTCCGTATGACGCTTCTCGAGAAGTTGGCCGACTTCGATGAGGAGGTCATGGAAAAATATTTGGAAGAGCAGCCCATATCCGCCGAACTGATTTACAAGGCGATCAGGAACGCAACGCTCAAGCTGCAATTGGTGCCTGTACTCTGCGGCTCCGCATTTAAGAATAAGGGAGTACAGCCCCTGCTTGATGCAGTGATTGCCTATTTGCCTTCACCCTTGGATGTACCAGCGGTGCAGGGGCTCAACAGCAATGATGAAGTTGAGACCCGCAAGGCAAGTGAAGCGGAAAATTTCTGCGGATTGGCCTTTAAAATTGTTTCGGATCCCTTTGTGGGAAACCTGGCTTTTATCAGGGTTTATTCAGGGATTCTCAAAGTTGGTAGTCAGGTATACAACCCGATCAAACGGAAAAAAGAAAAGATCGGTCGGATTCTGAAGATGCATGCCAACAAAAGGGAAGAAGTCCAGGCGATCTCAGCCGGAGATATCGGGGCTCTTGTCGGACCGAGATTCACCACAACAGGTGATACACTCTGTCAATCAGGGGACTCTATCCGGCTTGAGACCATGGATTTCCCGGAGCCGGTTATATCCATCGCCATTGAGCCGAAGAGCAAGGCGGATGAGGAAAAACTCCGGGACAGCCTTGACAAGATAGAAAAGGAAGATCCGTCATTTCAAGTAAGGACGGATGCAGATACAGGCCAGACAATAATCTCAGGGATGGGGGAACTGCATCTCGAGATTATCGTTGATCGTCTGGTTCGGGAATTTAAGGTGGCAGCCAATATCGGCAAACCACAGGTAGCATACAAGGAATCAATTGAGGCAACTGCCAAAGCCGAAGGAAAGTTCGAGGTTCTGGCAGCCGGGAAACAGCAGTACGGGCATGTATGGCTTGAACTTGAACCGACCCAGCGGGGTTCTGGATTCTCTTTTGAGAGCCATATAAGTGATGATCAGGTTCCGTCACAGTTTCTCGAGGCTATCAAGCGGGGGGCCAAAGACAGTCTTGATTCAGGCCCGTTGATAGGTTTTCCCCTCGTTGATTTGAAAGTGGCTCTGGTAGACGGTTCCTACCACGAGGAAGACTCAACGGAAATGGCTTTTGGTGTTGCGTCAACCATGGCAATGCGTAAGGCAGCTGCAGAAGCGAGCCCCATACTTCTTGAGCCCCTGATGGATCTTGAAGTAATTGTGCCCGATGAGTACCTCGGTGATGTGATGAGCGATCTCAACAGTAAACGGGCCAAGATAAACGGTGTTGAGAGCAGACGTAATTACCAGGTGGTCAAAGCGCATGTGCCGCTGGCTGAAATGTTCGGATACTCAACGGATTTGAGATCGGCCACCCAGGGAAGAGCAACATTCACCATGCAGTTCTCTTCCTATGAGAAGGTGCCGGATAATAAAGCAGAAAAGATCATCCACCGCATACGGGGGATTTGATATAATATATGAAATTTTAAAGGTAGCTCAGGAAGTTTAGTAACAATAAATGATATTTGAGTTTAGGAATTGTCGGTATTATCAACGTTACAATGCCGACAGGTAAAGAGCTTATAACAAGTTGATATTATCAGGCCCTGTTGATGCCTGAGAGAATTTTTTACGAAATCATCAGAATTGGGGGTATTGAAAATGGCAAAGGAGAAATTTGAGCGAACGAAACCGCATGTAAATGTAGGCACGATTGGGCATATAGATCATGGCAAGACTACTTTGACAGCCGCGATCACGCGTGTATTATCGACAAAGGGCCAGGCCGACTTCACCGCCTTTGACGAGATCGACAAGGCTCCTGAGGAGAAGGAGCGCGGCATCACAATAGCGACGGCGCATGTAGAATATGAGACTGACAGGCGTCATTATGCGCATGTTGACTGTCCTGGTCATGCTGACTACATCAAGAACATGATCACCGGTGCCGCCCAGATGGACGGTGCGATTCTGGTTGTAGGTGCCGATGACGGCCCCATGCCCCAGACACGCGAGCACATCCTTCTGGCCCGTCAGGTAGGTGTACCTGCGATCGTTGTCTTTTTGAACAAGTGCGACATGGTAGACGATCCTGAGCTGATCGAGCTGGTGGACATGGAGCTGCGTGAGCTTTTGGATAAATATGAGTTTCCCGGTGATGACACACCGATTGTCCAGGGCAGCGCTTTGAAGGCACTGGAGAATCCCGATGACGAGGCGGCGACGAAGTGCATCTGGGAGCTTATGGAAGCGGTTGACAATTTTATTCCCGAGCCAGAGCGTGACGTAGACAAGCCTTTTTTGATGCCGGTAGAGGATGTATTTTCGATATCGGGTCGCGGTACGGTAGCGACGGGTCGTGTTGAACGCGGCAAGGTCAAGGTTGGCGAGGAAGTAGAGATTGTCGGTATCAAGGCAACGCAGAAGACGACGGTAACGGGCGTAGAGATGTTCCGCAAGCTTCTGGATCAGGGTCAGGCAGGAGACAACATTGGCGCACTTCTTCGCGGTGTCAAGCGTGAGGATATAGAGCGCGGTCAGGTATTGGCAGCGCCTGGTTCGATCACGCCGCATACGAAGTTCAAAGCGGAGTGCTATATTTTGACCAAAGAGGAAGGCGGTCGTCACACTCCTTTTTTCAATGGTTACCGCCCGCAGTTTTATTTTCGGACGACGGACGTAACCGGCGTGGTGACTCTGCCCGAGGGTGTAGAGATGGTAATGCCGGGTGACAACGTAACGATCGAAGGCACCCTGATCACACCGATCGCCATGGAGAAAGAGCTTCGTTTCGCAATCCGTGAAGGTGGGCGTACAGTTGGTGCAGGCGTTATTAGCGAAATTATCGAATAG
>JAFDCT010000269.1 GCA_019312695.1 Deltaproteobacteria bacterium
CTTCCACTCCAGTACTCCAACTCCTCAGCCAAGCTTGAACAGTATTCTCTTTTTGCCATGACAAACCTCCTTCCGTTGAGTACCGGCTTTAAAAAATTATAGCTTGTTACTGGCAATGAACTCAAACAACTGCCATAAAAATTAATATCCTTCATTAAAAAATATAAGAACAATTCCCAAGTGCACAATGGTTTAATAAAAATATGTAGATATTCAGTGATAAGGGTCAAGTGCGCTTTGCGATTGTTTCCTCTCTTTTCTGGGCATAAGCGACAATGGCATCATATTCCACAACCACGATATATCTCCCCTGCTCCGCCACCCGGCGCCAGTACGCTGAAACTGTTTCATCCTCCTGCGCCAGTCCGACAAGTTTTTCCTCCTGCTTGGATGTGAGCTTCCTATACCCCAAGAGCTTTTCGGTAAAATAGACAAAGGCAAAACCAGAAGCTACAAAAAGCACAAAGGCTGCATTCTGCAAAATGTCGTCATAACCTGTATTCAATAAAACACCCGTTATACCGATAATGACTGAGCAGACGACCAGTGCCAGAAAAAACAGGGAAGCACGGGTATACTTCCAGCGTACCTGGGGGATAGTGGTCGGCGGTTTTTGTTCTATATTGATGTCCATGATTTAAAATGGAGAATTGACAATGTAAAAGTGAAAATGTGAATAATCTATTCTTTCACTTTATTCTGTTCCTTGGGCCACCATCCAGGTCATTTTCCACTTTCAATTCTACATTTTACATTTAAATTTCAAGAAATCCCTGTGGTGCCAAGCTTGTAGCCAGCATCACCATGTTGATGTCAGCATGGTCCTGCCAACTCCTTTTTTCCCGGTTCTCCGGTTCGAGCCAAAATTTTTCAATTTGCTGCCGCAGCGGCTGATACTGGTTCAAGGTTTCCAGCAATGAATCCAGACGGGATTGGTTTCTGAAAATATCCGGCCGGCCGGCAATAATATCTGCTATTTTTTCAATTCCCTGCAAACCTATAGCCAACCCGAGTTCCCGAAAGGCGAGTCGGTAGTCTGCAGGCAGGTGCATGGAATTTTCTCGCGCATATATTGAGAGGCCGACTGCTGCTGCGTCAAGTATGTCCTGCAGTAATCCGGGAAGAGCTATCCTGACATTGAGGCTCTGCAGCTGGGCCAGGCGGCAGGCATCTGCCAGTAAGCCGCCCAAGCCTAAGGGATCAGGAGTTGTCCAGTTGACTCCCCGGCACATTTCAGCCAGATCACTTATTTCAGACTCAAGCGGATGTGGACCCATCTCCGGCTGTGCGGCAATTTGCGCCCTTATCTGAAGACAGGTGATCAGGCCATCCAGCGGGTCATGATGTCCCATAGAAGAGACCTGCGGCCTGGAGAGATCTATACTCATCTTCCAATACATGCGCCTGCTTCCGTCTCCCGCAGTATAGGTGAATGCGCTGAGAGCCTGCTCGGCCAGTTCCGCAGCCCAGGTAGTATAGGCCCGGTTGTCTATAACCCTGCTGACCCGGCAGAGAGCATGCATCCATTTGGACAGATAATGAAAGTATTGTCCATCCCGCTCCCATTCACGATTTTCATCAAACGACTCCTCTGGCAGTCTTTCCGGCATTTTTTTGCCGATCCTCAGTCCCCCGGTAGTGGGATGCAACCTGCCCTCCCGCTCATCAAGACCGCTGATCCAGCCGTGACGGGGATCATCTTCCCGATGGCGGCCGAGAATTTCATGCACCTGATCCACAAGGCCCAGAGCCAGGTGCAGGTATTCATCCCGGCGGCTCTGCTCGTAGAGTGCCAGATAGTTGCAAACTGCAAAGGCATCTGTCCACAGATAACGGTGCACTGTCCCCGCTCCCGGGGTTAACAGCCCTGTCCGGCTGCGGAATTCCGCCATTATCTCCCGGACAATATTTTCTTCCATAATGACTTATCCATTCCGCTGCAGGTTTTCAGTTTTATTCGTTGTTATTTTCTTCAGATTCATTGCCGCTGAAAACCCTGACCTTGGCTGCCAATTCCCATATCTTCTGCTGCACAGCCCGGTTCACCGTATCCTCTGGGTAAAGACCGTCCTCCTGTTTTTCTCCGGCCTCCTTGCCCGTGAGCAGGGCAATGCCCTGATCTATGGTCGAGACAGCATAAATATGGAATTTGCCTTCCTCCACAGCTTTCAGAACTTCAACCCGGAGCATGAGGTGCTTGGCGTTGCTTGCGGGGATGACAACACCCTGGGTGCCTGTCAGGCCCTTGGCCTTGCAGACAGCAAAAAATCCCTCGATCTTTTCATTGGCCCCGCCGATGGCCTGCACTTCCCCGCGCTGATTCACAGACCCGGTCACTGCCAGGTCCTGGCGGACAGGAAAACCGGAAAGGCTTGAAAGAAGGGCGTAAAGCTCAGAGGAAGAAGCTGAATCGCCTTCAACCCCCTCATAGAGCTGCTCAAAGGTAATACTGGCTGAAAGGGCCAGGGGTACATCCTCGGCATACTTGCCGCCAAGGTAGCCGGCCAGGATCAAGCTGCCCTTGTTGTGAATGGGGCCGCCAAGTTCGGTTTCACGTTCAATGTTCAGAATGCCTTTGCTGCCCACAAAGGTGCGCGCCGTAATGCGGGACGGCTTGCCAAAGCTGTAGTCGCCAAGCGGCAGCACCGATATACCGTTAACCTGTCCCACTACCTTATCCCTGGTATCGATCAGGATGGTTTCCTCCTCTATCATTTCCTGAATGATTTTTTCCACCCTGTTGGAACGGTAGATCTTCTCATCAACCGCCCTGTTGACCTCAGCAGCGGTCACCGGGTCTTTACCTTCCTGCTCCGCCCAGAATGATGCCTGCCGGATAATGTCCACCACTTCGCCAAACAGGGTTATCAGTTTCTTTTGATGGGCTGCCATGCGGGCGCTGTATTCAATGATACTGCTGACACCATCCGGGCCAAAATGTTTTAGCTTTTCCTCACGGCAGATGTTGCCGATGAAATGAGCATAATTGTTGCCGCTCTCCTCGGTCCACGGGGTACGGATGTCAAAATCCGCCTTGACCTTGAAAAGCTTTTGAAAATCCTGGTCCAGTTGGTACAGAAGATAATAAAGATAGGGATCGCCGACAATGATCACCTTGGTGTCAAGCGGGATAGGTTCCGGCTCCAGC